>NZ_JAKRLB010000003.1:0-168465 GCF_022664405.1 Micrococcus luteus
GTTGAGTTGTCGCGGGTGCGCGGGCCCGTCACCCGCGACAACTCAACCCGGGATGCGGGAGGGTGGGCCGATGGGCCTGCTCCGCGACCTCCTCACCCGCCGCTCCGCCCGCGACCGCTCCTCCGACCCGCCGGCGACGCTCGGCCGACACCTCGACAACGCCGCGGCGATCGTGGCCGCCGCACGCCGGGCGGACGTTCCCCTCGCGGTGGCGGCGGCCCTGGCCGAGCTCGAGTCCGGTGGCCGGAACGTCTTCGGGCACGACGCCGGCGGCGTGCACAGCGCCCCGCGCGGGACGGACGTCCTCGTGACCCGGGAGCGCTATGAGGAGCTCGTGGCCCGGGTGGCGCAGGGGGAGACGTCCAACGGCGTGGGGCCCGCGCAGATCACGTGGCCGCCGTACTTCGCGCAGGCGGCGGAGCGCGGTCTCCACCTGTGGGAGCCGGAGGACAACCTGGCCTTCGGGCTGGAGATCCTGCGCGGTCACCTGCGCGGCGACCTCTCCGCGGAGGGGATCGCCCGGGCGGGGACGCTCTACAACGCCGGGACGCTGTCCGACGGGGTCACCGCCTACGGCCGGCGCCTCGCCGCGGCGAGCCGCGCATGGGCCGAACGCCTGGGCGAGCCCGCCCCGCCGCCGGTCAGGCCAGGTTGACCAACAGCACGTAGGCCAGCGTGCCGGCGGCGATCGAGACCAGGGTCCGCCGCCCGGCCAGCAGATGCACGACGACGGTCACCGCCGCCGCGAACAGCGCGTGGGCCACCCGCGTCCCGTCCACGGGCTCTCCGGGGGCCAGCGCCGCGGCGTCGAGCAGCATCACCAGGGCCAGGATGGTCAGCACGCCGGCGGGCATCCACACCGCCAGCCGCGCGGCGAGCACGGACTCCCGCAACGGCTGCAGCAGGGCGAACGGCACCGCGCGCAGGCAGAAGGTCACGAGGCCCGCGACGACGGCCGCGGCCACCAGGTACGCGGCGCCGGTCATCGGGGGTCCTCCCCGGCGCCGGGCTCGGCATCCGTGCCGGCCCGCTCCCCCGTCGCGGCGACGACGGGCACCGGTCCGGTGACGGGCACGGGCTCGGGCAGCGGCAGGGCGGTCCCGCGTGCGGCGAGCACGTGGAACGCGATCAGGACCGCGGCGTAGAGGGCGAAGGCGACGACGAGCACCTGCGCCGGCGCCAGCAGCAGGGCCACCCCGACGGCGACCGCGGCCGCCAGCACGAGGGGCAGCTGGGCCCGCGTGCGGGCGGCGTCCATGGCGAGCACGATGAAGAGGGCGACGAGCGCGAACTCCAGGCCCTCCACCGGTCCGGGCAGCAGCCAGGCCACGGCCACCCCGGCGAGGCCCCCGAGCACCCAGTACGCATGCAGCGCGACCTGCATGGCGACCAGTCGGGGGCCGGTCCAGCCGCGAGGCCGGGCGGCGGCGATGGCGTAGGCCTCGTCGATCAGGGCGCCCATCGAGTAGATCCGCGCGAAGCGCCCCCGGACCACGCGCAGCGGGAAGCTGAACGCATAGAACACGTGGCGGAAGTTCACCAGGAACACCGTCACGGCGATCGTGAGCAGCGGGGTGCCCGCCACCACCAGCGAGACGAGCAGCAGCTCGACGGACCCGGCGAACACGACCACGGAGAACAGGGGTGCGACCCACGCGGGCAGCCCGGCCTGGACCACGAGCATCCCGAAGGCCATGCCCAGCGGGAACAGGCCGAGGCCGGCGCCCAGCGTCACGGCGACGCCGGAGCGCACCTCGGCCCACCGCGAGGGCGTAACGGGGGCGCGCAAGGACTCTGTCGAGGAGCTCATGATGGTGAGCATGGTCTCACACGCGCTCGGCGGGCCAGCGACATGACGGGGCGGGGTGTCACGCCATGTCACGGCCCCGCGATCGGTGCACCCGGAGGGACTCGAACCCCCGACCCTCTCGGTGTAAACGAGATGCTCTGACCGACTGAGCTACGGGTGCCGGTGTCCGTCCAGGCTACCGGTCCGCGAGCAGGTCGCGCGTCGCCGCCTCGTGCTCGCTCCGGGTGCGTGCCTGTCCCGGGGCGGCGACCACGCGCGCGGCCTCGACCCCGTCCGCGTCGAGCAGCACGGAGACGCGGCGGGGCCGCCCGGTCTCCACGTCGAAGACGTCGAGGGCACGGCAGGCCGCGCCGTGGGGCCAGAAATCGGAGAGCAGGGTGAGCGGCTCCGGCAGTGCCAGCTCCTCGCGGACGCGGCGCAGCACGGGGGCGGCATCACACGAGACCACGCGGACAGCCACATCGTCGACCGCCACGTCCTCGGCGAGCGCCCCGATCCAGCCGAGCTCGTCCGTGCACACCGGCGTGAACGCCCCGGGCAGGAAGACGAGCCACGTGCCCCGCGGCCCGGCGGCGTCCTGGGGCCCGCGCGTCGGCGGCCACGGCCACGTCTGGCCGTGGTCGTCGCGCAGCGCGGGGACGACGTCGGCGCCCCGCGTCCCGCCGGACGGGGGCTCAGCCACCGCGCTTCTGGACGAGCTTCTGAGCGGCCCAGTCCTCGGAGGCACCGGCCCCGGTGGTGGCGTGCAGGCCCGCGGTGGAGGCGGCCTCGGCGACGTCCGCCGGGCTGACGTGGCCGGGGCGCCCCTTGCGGGGGGTCATGATCCAGACGGGGCCGGCATCGAGGGAGCGCTGGGCGTCCACGAGGGCGTCCGCGAGATCCATGACGTCGCCGTCGTCCGCGCGCCACCAGAAGAGGACCGCGTCCGCCGGCTCCTGGTCGTCCTCGGTCAGCAGCTCCTCGCCGAGCGCGTCCTCGAGCGCGTCGCGGAAGGTGACGTCGACGTCGTCGTCGTACCCCCACTCCTGCACCAGGTCGCCCCTCGAGAGGGCGAGCTCCGCCAGCAGGGCGCTGTCCGTCGAGGTCGGCGTCGACCCAGCCTGCATAGTGTCCGGTCCTCCTTGATGGTGGCGGGCACTGCGGCCCGCGCCGTCGAGCGGGTGATGATGACCACCATACGCCGTGGACGCCGCCGTTCCGGGGCCTCCGGCCGGGCGGACGCGGCGGCTCCGGTCTACTCTGGGGAGGAACAGACGCACTCTCCGGGCGACGCGCCCGGCTCGGCGTCGCGGGCCCGGACCGGATCGTCTGCCCGCAGCCCACCGCGGAGCACCCCTCCGCACGAGAACCAGGAGGCACCGTGAGCGCAGCCGAAGAGAGCTCGCAGATCCGCAGCGGTCTGACCGACCAGCTCCCGGACAAGGATCCCCAGGAGACGTCGGAGTGGATCGAGTCCCTCGACGGACTCATCGAGGAGCGCGGCACGGAGCGGGCGCAGTACATCATGCGCTCCCTCATGCAGCGCGCGAGCGCCCAGTCCGTCGCCCTGCCCTACGTGACCACCACGGACTACGTGAACACGATCCCGGCGGACCAGGAGCCGGAGTACCCGGGCGACGAGGAGCTCGAGCGCCGCTACCGCAACTACCTGCGGTGGAACGCCATGGCCCTCGTGCAGCGCGCCCAGCGCGACGCCGTCGGCGTCGGCGGCCACATCTCCTCCTACGCGGGCCAGGCGACCCTCTACGAGGTGGGCCTGAACCACTTCTTCCGCGGCCAGGACCACCCGGGCGGCGGCGACCACATCTTCTTCCAGGGCCACTCCTCGCCGGGCAACTACGCCCGCGCGTTCCTCGAGGGCCGCCTGACCGAGCAGGACCTCGACGGCTTCCGCCAGGAGAAGTCCCGCCAGGGCCACGCCCTGCCCTCCTACCCGCACCCGCGGATGATGCCGCACTTCTGGCAGTACCCCACCGTGTCCATGGGCCTGGGGCCGATGAACGCCATCTTCCAGGCGCAGACCAACCGGTACCTGCACAACAACGGCATCAAGGACACCTCCGACCAGCACGTGTGGGCCTTCCTCGGCGACGGCGAGATGGACGAGCCCGAGTCGCGCGGTCAGCTGCACGTCGCGGCCAACGACAAGCTCGACAACCTCACCTTCGTGATCAACTGCAACCTGCAGCGTCTCGACGGGCCGGTGCGCGGCAACGGCAAGATCGTCCAGGAGCTGGAGTCCTACTTCCGGGGCGCCGGCTGGAACGTCATCAAGGTCCTGTGGGGCCGCGAGTGGGATCCGCTGCTCGAGGCCGACGACGAGGGCGAGCTCGTGCGCATCATGAACGAGACGCTCGACGGCGACTACCAGACCTACAAGGCCGAGTCCGGCGGCTTCGTGCGCGACCACTTCTTCGGCCGGTCCTCCGTCACCAAGGAGATGGTGGCGGACATGACCGACGACGAGATCTGGGGCCTCAAGCGCGGCGGCCACGACTACAAGAAGGTCTACGCCGCCTACAAGGCCGCCATGGAGCACAAGGGCCAGCCCACCGTGATCCTGGCCCACACCATCAAGGGCTACGGCCTGGGCAAGTCCTTCGAGGGCCGCAACGCCACGCACCAGATGAAGAAGCTGACGGTGGACGACCTCAAGGTGTTCCGGGACCGCCACCGCATCCCGATCTCGGACGAGCAGATCGAGAAGGACCCGTACAACATCCCGTACTACCACCCGGGCGCCGACGCCCCGGAGATCAAGTACATGATGGAGCGGCGCAAGGAGCTGGGCGGCTTCGTGCCGGAGCGGCGCAGCGACTACCACGCGATCCCGCTGCCCCCGGAGTCCGCGTACAAGCAGGCCCGCAAGGGATCGGGCAAGCAGCAGGCCGCCACGACCATGGCGTTCGTGCGCCTGCTCAAGGACCTGATGCGGGACAAGAACATGGGACCGCGCTTCGTGCCGATCATCCCGGACGAGGCCCGCACCTTCGGCATGGACTCGTTCTTCCCGACCGCGAAGATCTACAACCCCAAGGGCCAGAACTACCTGTCCGTGGACCGGGACCTGTTCCTGTCCTACAAGGAGTCCCCGCAGGGGAAGATCTACCACGTCGGCATCAACGAGGACGGCGCCACCGCGGCGTTCAACGCGATCGGCACGGCGTACTCCACGCACGGCGAGCCGATGATCCCGGTGTACATCTTCTACTCGATGTTCGGCTTCCAGCGGACCGCGGACAACATCTGGGCCGCAGGCGACCAGCTCGCGCGCGGCTTCATGATCGGCGCCACCGCCGGGCGCACCACCCTCGCCGGCGAGGGCACGCAGCACATGGACGGTCACTCCCCCGTCCTGGCGTCCACGAACCCGGCCGTGAAGCACTACGACCCGGCGTACTCGTACGAGATCGCCCACATCGTGCGCCAGGGCCTGGAGGACATGTACGGCGACCACGACCGCGGGGACGACGTCCGCAACGTCATCTACTACCTCACGGTGTACAACGAGCCGATCACCCACATCGAGGAGCCCGAGGGCCTCGACGTGGAGGGCCTGCTCAAGGGCATCTACCGTCTCTCCGAGGGCCAGGGCGACGGCCCGAAGGTCCAGCTCCTGGGCTCCGGCGTCTCCGTGCCGTGGGCGCTCGACGCCCAGCGGATCCTCTCCGAGGAGTGGGGCGTGAACGCCTCCGTGTGGTCGGTGACCTCCTACAACGAGCTGTACCGCGACGCCGTCGCGGCGGAGAAGGACGCACTGAAGGACCCGTCCGCCACCCCGCGCGTGCCCTACGTGACGCAGGCGCTGCAGGGGGCCGAGGGCCCGATCGTGGCCACCTCGGACTACTCCACCTCGTGGACGAACCAGATCCGCCCGTTCGTGCCGAACCGCTTCTCGGCGCTCGGCGCCGACGAGTTCGGCTTCGCGGACACCCGCGCCGCCGCCCGTCGGTACTTCCTCATCGACACCCACTCGATGGTGGTCCGCGCGCTGCAGCTCCTCGAGGAGGAGGGCGAGGTCGAGCGGGGCACGGCCGCGAAGGCGCACGAGAAGTACCGCCTGGACGACGTCAACGCCGGCACCACCGGCATCGCGGGTGGCGACGCCTGACCCGCATGCCGCGGGGAGGCCGACGCCCTCCCGTCCCGAAGCCGGCCGCCCGCCTCCGCCACGGAGGCGGGCGGCCGGCGTCGTCGCTGTAGGAACCCCACAACACGCGCCTAGGATGAAGCGCATGCCCGAGCCCCGCCCCGCCGCCCCTCGCCCCGTGAGCACCGACGGGCTGGCCCGCCTCCGGAGCCACCTGGGGGCACTGAACACGGCGGTGCTGCAGCGGCTGGACGCCACCCTGCCCTGGTACCGCCGACTCACCCCGGACGAGCGCAGCGCCCTCGGGCTCGTGGCCCAGCGCGCCCTGCAGGGCTTCCTCACGTGGTTCGAGCGGCCCACCTCCACGGGCCACGTCCTGCAGGACGTCTTCGGGCCCGCGCCCACCGATCTCACCCGGGCGATCTCGCTGCAGCGGGCCCTCCAGCTCATCCGGACGATGGTGGACGTCGTCGAGACGCGGGTGCCGGAGCTGCTGGCCGAGCGCGACCAGGCGCCCGTCCGCGAGCACATCCTCCACTACTCGCGCGAGGTCGCGTTCGCGCTCGCAGACGTGTACGCCCGGGCCGCGGAGATGCGCGGCGCGATGGACTCGCGGCTCGAGTCGGTCCTGCTGGACGCGGTGCTGCGCGGGCAGGACCCGGACGAGATCCGGCATCGGGCCACGGCGCTGGGCTGGCGTGGGGACCACGACGTGATGGTCATGGCGGGTCTCGCCCCGGGGCAGGACAAGCCCGCGTTCATCCCGGACCTGCGGCGGGCCGCGGCGAGGCTCGACTGCGACCTGCTCGTGGGCGTGCAGTCCGAACGGCTCGTCCTCGTGGTCGGCTCGGTGCGGGACGCGCGGGCGGTGGGCGAGGCGCTCGCGCCCTGGTTCGCGCCGGGACCGGTGATCGTTGGACCCGTCGTGGACTCGCTGGTCTCGGTGCACGTCTCGGCGCGGCACACCCTCGCCGGGCTCAGCGCGGCGGCCGCCCACCCCCGGGCGAGCCGGCCCACCCCGGCGGAGGACCTGCTGCCCGAGCGGGCGCTGCTGGGCGACCCCACGGCCCGGGAGGCCCTCGTGGACGGGGTGTTCACGCCCCTGGCCGACGCCGGCACCTCCCTGCTGGAGACCGTGGACGCATACGGCGCGCTGGGCCACTCGCTCGAGGGCACGGCCCGCGAGCTGTTCGTCCACGCGAACACGGTGCGGTACCGCCTCAAGCGGGTGGCCGAGGTGACCGGCTGGGACCCGCTGGTCCCCCGCGACGCGTACGTCCTGCAGACCGCGATCACCCTGGGCCGGCTCGCGGGGGCGCGGCCGACGACCGGGGCAGGGTCGGACTGAGCCGGGGCGGCACACACCCCCCACTTGTAGAAACCCTCCAAACCGACTCGCCGTGCTTCGTGGCGCGATCTGCCCGGGATGGCGGCCGATCCTGACACGATGGAGGAATGCTTGCCATCGTGTGCCCCGGACAGGGGTCCCAGACGCCCGGCTTCCTCGCCCCCTGGCTCGAGCTGGACGGGACCCGCGACCTGCTCGCGTCCCTCTCCGACGCCGCGGGCGTGGACCTGATCCGCCACGGCACCGAGTCGGACGAGGAGACCATCAAGGACACCGCCGTCGCCCAGCCGCTGATCGTGGCGGCCGGCCTGGTGGCCGCCGCGGCCCTCGAAGCGGACGCCGCCGCACCGGAGTCGACCGTCGTGGCGGGCCACTCCGTGGGCGAGATCACCGCGGCCGCCGTCACCGGCGTGCTGTCGCCCGCTGAGGCCCTCTCGCTGGTGCGCGTGCGCGCCACCGGCATGGCCCGGGCCGCCGCGGCCACGCCCACGGGCATGGCCGCCGTCGTGGGCGGAGACCAGGACGAGGTCCTCGCGGCCATCGACGCGGCGGGCCTGACGCCCGCCAATGTCAACGGCGCCGGCCAGATCGTCGCCGCCGGCACCGCGGAGGCCCTCGGCGCGCTCGCCGAGTCCGCCCCCGCCCGCGCCCGCGTGATCCCGCTCAAGGTGGCCGGCGCGTTCCACACGGAGCACATGCGCCCCGCCGTGGACGACCTCGCGGCCCACGTCGCCGACCTCTCCCCCTCGGACCCGCGCCTGCCCCTGCTGTCCAACCGAGACGGCGAGGCCGTCGAGTCCGGCACGGACGTGCTCGCCCGGATCGTGGACCAGGTCACCCGCCCGGTCCGCTGGGACCTGTGCATGGCGGCCATGGCCGCGCGGCAGGTCACGGGCGTCCTGGAGCTGCTGCCCGGTGGCACACTGACCGGACTGGCCAAGCGCGGTCTCAAGGGCACCGCGCAGCTCGCCGTGAAGACCCCCGAGGACCTGGACGCCGCGCGGGCGTTCCTGGCCGAGCACTCGGCCTGAACCCCGCGCACCGCTCGGCAGAGAGAGGCACCATGACCGTCACCCTGAAGCAGCACGAGCGCCCCGCGGCCAGCCGCATCGTGGCCGTGGGCGCCTACCGCCCGGCGAACCTGGTCCCCAACGAGGACCTCGTCGGCCCCATCGACTCGTCGGACGAGTGGATCCGCCAGCGCACCGGCATCGTCACGCGCCAGCGCGCCACGGCGGAGGAGACCGTGCCCGTCATGGCCGTGGGCGCCGCCCGGGAGGCCCTCGAGCGGGCCGGCCTGCAGGGCTCGGACCTGGACGCCGTGATCGTCTCGACCGTCACCTTCCCGCACGCCACCCCCTCGGCCGCGGCCCTCGTGGCGCACGAGATCGGGGCCGTCCCGGCGCCCGCCTACGACGTCTCCGCCGCGTGCGCCGGCTACTGCTACGGTGTGGCGCAGGCCGACGCGCTCGTGCGCTCCGGCACCGCGCGGCACGTGCTCGTGGTCGGCGTCGAGCGCCTCTCCGACGTCGTGGATCCCACGGACCGCTCCATCTCCTTCCTCCTGGGCGACGGCGCGGGTGCCGTGATCGTGTCGGCCTCGGACGAGCCGGGCATCTCCCCCTCGGTGTGGGGTTCGGACGGGGAGCGCTGGTCCACGATCTCCATGACGCACTCGCAGCTGGAGCTGCGCGATGCCGTGGAGCACGCCCGCACCACGGGTGACGCCTCGGCGATCACCGGCGCGGAGGGGATGCTCTGGCCCACGCTGCGCCAGGACGGGCCCTCCGTCTTCCGCTGGGCCGTGTGGTCGATGGCGAAGGTGGCCCGCGAGGCCCTCGACGCCGCGGGCGTGGAGCCCGGGGACCTCGCCGCGTTCATCCCGCACCAGGCCAACATGCGGATCATCGACGAGTTCGCCAAGCAGCTGAAGCTGCCGGAGTCCGTCGTCGTGGCCCGGGACATCGCGGACGCCGGCAACACGTCGGCCGCGTCCATCCCGCTGGCCATGCACCGTCTGCTGGAGGAGAACCCCGAGCTCTCCGGCGGCCTGGCCCTGCAGATCGGCTTCGGCGCCGGGCTGGTCTACGGCGCCCAGGTGGTCCGCCTCCCCTGAGGCGGCGCCGTCTGATTCACTGTCCACGTACACCCCACACCCCTACCGAAGGAGACGCCCCATGGCTTCCAAGGAAGAGATCCTCGCCGGCCTCGCCGAGATCGTGAACGAGGAGACCGGCCTCGACACCGCCGAGGTGCAGCCGGAGAAGTCCTTCACGGACGATCTGGACATCGACTCGATCTCGATGATGACCATCGTGGTCAACGCCGAGGACAAGTTCGGCGTGAAGATCCCGGACGAGGAGGTCAAGAACCTCAAGACCGTCCAGGACGCCGTCGACTTCATCGACGGCGCCCAGGCCTGATCGGCCCACGACGGCGGCGGGCCCGGCCCGCCCCGTCCCCTCGGTGAGCGCCGGGGGCGCGTGAGCGCCCCCGGCCCCCGACACCCTCGACTTCCGGCACCCCGGCGAGCGCCGCGCGTCGTGCCGACGACACCCCTCCGCCCGATCCCCACTCGAGACCCAGAGGCAGCAGACCCATGACCCGCACCGCAGTGATCACCGGCCTCGGCGCCACCACGCCCATCGGCGGCGACGTGCCCACCTTCTGGTCCCACGCCCTGCAGGGCGTCTCCGGTGCGCGCACCATGGAGCACGACTGGGTGGAGAAGTACGAGCTGCCGGTCACCTTCGCGGCCGAGCTGGCCGTGCCCACCTCAGAGGTCCTGTCCAAGGTGGAGCAGAAGCGCCAGGACCCGGCCACCCAGATGGCGACCGTCGCCGCGCGCGAGGCCTGGAAGGACGCCGGCCTCGAGGGCGCGGAGGTCGACGGGGACCGGCTCGCCGTGGCCTTCGGCACCGGCATCGGCGGCGTGTGGACCCTCCTGGACGGCTGGGACACCCTGCGCGAGCGCGGCCCGCGCCGCGTGCTGCCCATGACCGTCCCGATGCTCATGCCCAACGGCGCCGCCGGCGCGCTCTCCCTCGAGTTCGGCGCCCGCGCCGGCGCCCGCACCGTGGTGTCCGCGTGCGCCGCCGGCACCGAGGCGCTCGAGACCGCGCTGCTGCTCGTCCGCTCCGGCCAGGCCGACGTCGTGATCTGCGGCGCCGCCGAGGCCGCCGTGCACCCGCTGCCGATGGCCGCGTTCGCCGCGATGCAGGCGCTGTCCAAGCGCAACGACGACCCGCAGGCCGCGTCCCGCCCCTACGACGTGGACCGCGACGGCTTCGTCCTCGGTGAGGGCGCCGGCGTCATGGTGATCGAGTCGGAGGAGCACGCGAAGGCCCGCGGCGCCCGCGTGTACGCCGAGCTGGCCGGCGCGGGCGTCAGCTCCGACTCCCACCACATCACCGCGCCCGAGCCCGAGGGCCTGGGCGCGACCCGTGCGATGCGCGCCGCCCTGAGGTCGGCCGACATCGCCCCCGAGGACGTGTGCCACGTGAACGCCCACGCGACCTCCACGCCCAAGGGCGACGCCCCGGAGTACCTGGCCATGCGGGCCGTGTTCGGCGACCACCTGGACCAGGTGCAGGTCTCGGCCACGAAGTCCCAGACCGGCCACCTGCTGGGCGCCTCGGGCGCGATCGAGTCGATCCTGTCCGTGCTCGCCGTGCACCACGGCCAGGCGCCCGTGACCATCAACCTGGACCACCAGGACCCGGAGATCCCGCTGAACGTGGTCACCGGCTCCCCCGCCCGCCTGCCCGAGGGGCCGCGCGTGGCCGTGAAGAACTCGTTCGGCTTCGGCGGCCACAACGCGGTGGCCGTGTTCCGCAGCGTCTGAGCCGGAGCGCCGCCCGCGTCGGCCGGACGAAGGCTCAGACGGCGCGGTGCAGCCAGCGCACGTTGGCGTGGGCGGCGGCCAGCCGGAACGGCTCGAGCTCATCATCCCAGGCCTCGCCGAGCGCGAGGGAGAGTTCGTGCATCAGCACGCTGGGGTCGCCCGCGCCGGCCTCGTAGGCGTACCGGATGCGGTCCTCGGAGACCATGATGTTGCCGGAGACATCCGTGGTGGCGTGGAAGATGCCGAGGTCCGGGGTGTGGGACCAGCGCGAGCCGTCGACCCCGGCGGACGGCTCCTCCGTGATCTCGAAGCGCAGGTGCGGCCAGCCACGCAGGGCGGAGGCCAGACGCGCGCCGGTGCCGGCGGGCGCCGTCCAGTGCACCTCGGCGCGGTGCTGGCCGGGCGCGACCGGCTGACCCTCCCACTCCACCGAGGTCGCGGGGCCGAGCACGGAGCTCAGCGCCCACTCCACGTGGGGGCAGAGGGCGGTGGGGGCGGAGAGGATGTGGACCACGCCGCGGGTATGGGTGCTGATCATGGATGCCTCCGAGGGTGCGATGCGGTGCGTCTTCCCCTACGACCACGTCGCGGCTCCGGTGGATCCTGGGGCCATTGTGCACCAGGGATGCTGGGCCGGCAACGAGGCGGCGCGGCGCCCTGCGTGTCGCGGTGGCGCAGGGGAGGGGCCGGGGGCGCTCCGGGGCAGCGTCAGGCGCGTGGGTGGGCCTGCCGGTAGCCCTCGCGGAGGCGATCGATCGAGACGTGCGTGTAGACCTGCGTGGTGCGCAGGGATGCATGGCCCAGCAGCTCCTGCACGCTGCGCAGGTCGGCGCCGCCGTCGAGGAGGTGGGTCGCGGCCGTGTGGCGCAGCGCGTGCGGCCCGCGGGCCGCGGTGTCCCCCAGGCCCTCGAGCGCCCGGTCGACGACGGTGCGCGCCTGGCGCACCCCCAGCCGGCCGCCGCGCGCGCCGAGGAAGAGGGCGGGGCCGGAGTCCGGCCGGGCCAGGCGGGGGCGACCGAGCCGCTGCCACGCCTGGAGGGCGCGGCCCGCGGGTGCGCCGTAGGGGACGGTGCGCTGCCGGTCTCCCTTGCCGGTCAGCCGGACGACGCCGCGGCCGGCCTCGAGGTCGTCCACGTCCAGGGCGGAGAGTTCGGCCACCCGGGCGCCGGTGGCGTAGAGCAGCTCGAGCAGGGCGGCGTCCCGCAGGGCCAGCGCGTGGGCGGCAGGGTCGTCGCCCGCGGCGGCGGCGTCCACACGCTCCTGGGCAGCCGCGAGGAGCCGGGTCGCCTGCTGCTCCTGGAGCACGTGGGGCAGCGTCCCCTCGGGTCGGGGCGAGCGCAGCCGCAGGGCGGGGTCGTCCGAGCGCAGGCCCTCCCGGCGCAGCCAGGCCGTGAAGGTGCGGACGGCGGCCACCCGGCGGGCCAGGGTCGCGCGGGCGAGGCCGGCCCCGCTCATGGCCGCCAACCAGCCACGCAGGTCCTCGATGTCCAGCTCGGCGAGGACGTCCGGTGCGCTGGGCACGTGGCGAGCGGGGGCGTCGTCATCCACGGCGGGCGCCGCCGCGGTGCCGGCTGTGCCGGCGACGTGGTCGATGAGGGCGCGCAGATCGGCGAGGTACGCGCGCACGGTCTGGGGGCTGCGGTTCCGCTCGTGGCGCAGGTGCTCCTCGAACGCCTCGAGCCAGGCCGTGTCCCGGGGCGAGGGGGCGCGCGGGACCGGGACGGGACGGACGGAGGACGACGGGGTCATCCCCCCACTCTGCCATCCGCCCCAGGGCGGCGCCGCCCGGGAGCACGCGGCCGGAGGTCATCCCCGCCGCCACCGGTCCTCGACCCGTTCGGCCAGGCCCGCCCGCTGCAGCCGGGACAGGCACGCCAGGACGGTGGGCAGCGCGAGCCCGGCGCTGACGGTGATCCGGTCGACGGGCACCGCCTGGCGCAGGGGCAGCGCCTCGTGGACGAGGGCCTCCTCCATCGTGAGCCCGTCGGTGGGCCGCGCGGCGGACTCGGGAGCTGCCCGGGTGGAGGTGCTCCCGCCCGCGCCGCCGCTCCGGGCGGGCCCCTGGCCGAGCAGGGCGAGGGCCTCCTGCTCGGTGGTCACGAGACGGGCGGGGCTCTCCTGCAGCAGACGGTGGCAACCGGCGGAGCTGGGCGAGGTCACGGGGCCGGGGACCACGCCCACCTCGCGGCCGAGGCCGAACGCGTGGCCCGCCGTGTTCTGCGCTCCCGACCGCCAGCGCGCCTCGACCACCAGCACGGCCCCCGCGAGCGCGGCGATGACCCGGTTGCGCTGCAGGAACCGGTACCGCGTGGGACTCGCACCGGGCGGCATCTCGGACACGAGCAGCCCGGCGGCCATCACCGCGCGAAGCAGGTCCTCGTGGCCGGCCGGGTAGAACCGGTCGAGGCCGCCGGCCAGCACCGCCACCGTGGGCGGGACGCCGTCGCGATCCGCCGCGTCTTCCGGTGCGGCGGGCGCCTGCAGCGCGGCCCGGTGGGCGGCGCCGTCGATGCCGTACGCACCGCCGGAGATCACGCACGCGCCCTGCTGGACGGCGTGGGCGGCGCAGCGGGCGGTCACGGTCCGTCCGTACGCGGTCGCCTCCCGGCTGCCGACGACGGCGAGCATCCGGTCCGCGGGAGGCAGCGTTCCGGAGCCGCGGAACCACAGGCCCAGGGGCGCCTCCTCGCCCAGGTCCGCCAGGGCGGCGGGCCAGGCGTCGTCCTCGGGGATCAGCAGGCCTCCCCCGAGCCGGTGCAGAGTCACGAGGTCACGCTCCGGCTCCAGCCGGGCGGCCCGGGGCGCCCAGCGGGCCAGCCCCGCGGCCCAGCGCCGGGGCAGCGTGTCGGGCGCGCCGGCGCGATCGGCGAGCAGATCGCGCTCGGCGGGCTGGATCGTCTCCCGGCCCGTGAGCAGGGCGAGCGCCCGCTCCGGCCCCAGCGCCGTGACGGTCTGCACCGCGAGCGCGTCCCCGGGCTCGACCAGCCGGGTCAGGGCGGCGCGGGCGAGCCGGGCGGCGTCCGGCCGGCGCGGCCCGGCGACGTGGTCTGCCGCCGGGGTGACGTAGGTGGTCATGCGTCCTCCTCGTTCTGGTGGCGCAGCGTGAGTGCCACGTCGGTGTCCTCGGGTGCGGGCCGTTCGGCGCCGCGCAGGTCTGCCAGGGTCCAGGCGAGGCGCAGGACGCGGGCGTGGCCGCGCGCGCTCAGCAGGCCCTGGTCGACGGCGTCGTCCGCGGGCCGGCGGGCCGCCCGGGGCACGGCGTACGGGCCGTGCCGCAGCACCCCGGCGGGGACGTGCGCGTTGCGGCGCAGCCCGGACGGGACGAGCCCGCGCTCGGCGGCGGCGGCCCAGCGCCGAGCCTGCCGGTCGGCGGCCGCGGCGACCCGGGCGGCCACCTGCGACGTGGTCTCGGAGGCGGGCGCCCCCGTGAGCTGCCGCGCGTCGACGGGCCGTACGGTGACCTGCAGGTCGACGCGATCCAGCAGCGGCCCGGAGAGCCGCTGGGCGTAGCGCCGGCGTTCGGGCACGCTGCACCGGCATTCGACGCCCGTGCCGCCGCCCTTGCCGCACGGGCAGGGGTTGGCGGCCAGCACCAGCTGGAACCGGGCCGGGTAGACGACGGCGCCGAGGGCCCGGTGCAGCAGCACCTCCCCGGACTCGAGGGGCTGGCGCAGCGCCTCGAGGGTGCGCCGTTCGAACTCGGGGGCCTCGTCCAGGAACAGCACGCCGCCGTGGGCGAGGGAGGCCGCTCCCGGCCGGGCGAGGCCGCTGCCGCCGCCCACGAGGGCCGAGCGGGACGCCGAGTGGTGGGGTGCCTCGAACGGCGGGGTCCGGTCGATGTCACCGTCGAACCCCTGGGCCGTCCCGCCCCTGCGCCGGACACGGGCGTCGCCGCCGCGGAGGGAGCGCAGGGCGGCGCACTCGAGCGCGGTGCGCCGGTCCAGGGGAGGCAGGATTCCGGGCAGGCGCTCGGCGAGCATGGTCTTGCCCGCCCCCGGGGCGCCCATGAGCAGCAGGTGGTGGGCGCCGGCAGCGGCGACCTCGAGCGCGAACCGGGCCTCGGCCTGTCCGGCGACCTCGGCGAGGTCGGGCACCGCACGGGCCGGCTCCGGTTCCGGGGCTGTCACCTGCCGTCGGGCCGGGCGGTGGGGCGGCTCTCCGTCCGGTTCCCCGCCGAAGGCGCGGATGACGTCGTGCAGATGGGCGAAGCCGCGGACCTCGGCGCCGGGGACCAGTCGGGCCTCGGCCTCCGCATCCTCGGCGACGACCACCTCGGAGCACCCCGCGTCGACGGCGGCCATCACCATCGCCACGGTCTCCGGCGAGCGGTGCAGGGCGCCGTCGAGGCCGAGCTCGGCCAGGAACACGGGCCCCTCGACGTTCCGCACCCGCCCGTCCGCGGCGTAGGCCGCCAGGACGATCGCCAGGTCGTGGCACGCACCCCGCTTGTGCACCCCCGCCGGCAGCAGGTTCACGGTCAGGTGCCGCCGGGTCAGGGGCAGTCCGGCGTTGCGCGCGGCGGAGCGGATGCGGTCCCGGCTCTCCTGCAGCGCCTGGTCCGGCAGGCCGAGGAGGGTGAACCCGGGCAGGGACTGGGCGATGTCCGCCTCGACGTGCACGACCTCCCCGCGCAGACCCGCCAGCGTGATGGAGCGGGTGCGTCCGATGCCGCTCACGGCCGCACGTCCTGCAGCAGGTCGAAGCGGATCCCTCCCGTGCGCGGCACCAGCACGGCGACGGCGTCGACGCGCCAGGGCGTGCCCCGGCGGTCCGCGGCGTGGGCCCGCACCCACGCCGCGGTGAGGCGGTGCAGCCGGGTGAGCTTGCGCCGGTCGATCGACTCGAACGGGTCGCCGAAGGCCAGGCCCGAGCGGGTCTTCACCTCGACGCCCACCCACCAGCCGGCGTGGTGGGCCACGATGTCCAGCTCTCCGGCCTCGCCCCGCCAGTTGCGGTCGGCGATCACGTAGCCGCGCTCGGCGAGCCAGCGCGCGGCGGCGTCCTCACCGAACCGGCCCAGCGCCGTGTGCGCGCGGCTGGCGCGCCTCTCTCCGGGCGGCTGCGCCCCGATCCGTTCCGCGGTCCCCGTCATCCCGACCACCTCCTGGGCACCAGGGTGGTCCCGGGCGAGGCCGCGGGGTGGGCGGCGGCGGGGATTGTGCGGGGCCGGACGCCTGTGCAGGAGTGGACGTCTGCGTCCCGTCCTCTGGACCGCTCAGGGGTGGGTCAGCTCGGCAGCTGGCCGTCCGGCGGGACCGTCAGGTCCTCGGTGGGCAGCTCCTCGATGTTCACGTCCTTGAAGGTCAGCACCTTCACGCGCTTGATGAACCGCTGCGTGCGGTACACGTCCCACACCCAGGCGTCCTCGAGCAGGATCTCGAAGAACACGTCCCCGTCCGCCTGGCGGGGCGTCAGCCGCACGTCGTTGGCGAGGTAGAAGCGCCGCTCGGTCTCCACGACGTAGCGGAACAGGCCCACCACGTCCCGGTATTCGCGGTAGAGCAGCAGCTCGGCCTCGGCCTCGAAGTCCTCGACGTCGTCTGCGCTCATGACATGCCTCCTCAGTGTTCGCCGCGCACCCGCGACAGTCCGGGCACGCACGGCCTCCATCCTCCCCCGTCCGGGGGTCGCACGTCGAACGGGCGGCCTCGCCCGGCCCCGGGGGCTCAGTCGAACAGCGTGGGCGGCGCCTGCGCGGGCGCGCCCGGCAGCCCGAGGTTCCAGCTGCGCCGGTGCTGCTCGCTCGCCCCGCGCTCGGCCAGGGCGGCCCGGTGCGCGGCTGAGCCGTACCCCTTGTTCCCGGCCCATCCGTACCCCGGGTGCGCCGCGTCGAGGGCGATCATGACGTCGTCGCGGGCCACCTTCGCGGCGATCGACGCGGCCGCCACCGTCGCGCACCGGTCCTCGGCCCGCACCAGCATCGTGGGCACGGGCGGCACCGGGCGCGGCGCGGGCACGGGGCCGGCGTCGGGATCGGAGCGGCTCAGCCAGTCGTCCCGGCCGTCGAGCACGAGGGCGGCCGGCTCCTGCCCCACCGCGGCGCACAGCGCCGTCCAGGCCCGGCGCCCGGCGAGGCCGAGGGCCGCCGAGATCCCGAGCGCGTCGATCTCCGCGGGGCCGGCCTCGCCCAGCGCCACCCCGGCCGCCCAGTCCTCGATCTGCGGGACCAGGGCGCGCCGGCGTCGGTCCGTGAGTGCCTTGGAGTCGCGCACCGGAGGGATCTGCCCCGCGGCGGGCAGCCACGCGGCGCACACCCCGACGACGACGGGCCCGGCCAGTGCGCCCCGGCCCACCTCGTCCATGCCCGCCACGAGCACCCGGTCCACTCCCCGCGCGGCGAGGACCGGCGCGGCCAGTCCCGCCTCGACGTCCAGGCCGGCGCGCACCGTCGGCCGGCCGCCGCCCCGGCTCGCGGTCACGTGCGGGCCTCCGGCGCGGGCGCGTCCGGCACGGCGGCGAACGCGTCGGGGTCGGCGCCGGCGCCGCCGATCCGGTCCAGGGGCCAGACCACGAGCCGGGCGCGGCCCACCACGTCGTCGAGTGCCACGAACCCGCCCCCGGGCCCGGCGCGGTGCGCGCGGGAGTCGGCCGACGCCGAGCGATGGTCGCCGAGCACCCACAGCCGCCCCGCGGGGACGGTCACCTCGAACGCCTCCTGCGCGGGCGTCTCCCCCGGCGCGAGGTACGGCTCCTCCACGGGCGCCCCGTTCACGCGCAGCGTCTCCTCGCCGGGCGTCCAGGAGACCGTGTCCCCCGGCAGCCCGACGGCCCGCTTGATCACGTGACCGCCCCCGGGCAGCCAGCCCTTCGTGTCCTCGAACACCACCACGTCACCGCGGCGCACCGGGAACGGATCCGGGGTGAGCAGCGTGGCGACCACGCGGTCGCCGGCCTGCAGCCCGGGCTCCATGGACGAGGACGGGATGGCGTACATGCGTGCCAGGAACGCCCACGCGAGCACGCAGGCGAGCACGGTCACGGCGGCCGCGATCAGCGCGGTGCGGCGCCCCGTCACGGCGTGTCCCCGGAGGGGACGTCCACGGTCCCGCGGCGGGACAGGGGCCACACGATCTCCGCGGCGCGGCCCTCGACCCGCTCGAGCGGGATCAGCCCGCCGCCGGGGGCGCCCAGCAGTGCGCGGGAGTCCCGGGAGGCGGCGCGGTGGTCGCCCAGGACCACCATGCGCCCCTCGGGCACCTCGAAGGACCAGGTCCCCGCCGCGGCCGGGTCGTCCGCGGTCACGGGCCTGCCGAGATACGGCTCGTCCAGCGGCTCGCCGTTGCGCAGCAGCCGACCGTCCGGGGCGCAGCACTCGAGGCGGTCCCCCGGCAGGGCCAGCACGCGCTTGACGAACACGTCCTCGGCCGCGCCGACACCCCACCACCGGGCGACGTCCTCGAGGCCGCGCTCGAGCGATCCGGCCGAACGGTACGGCGCCAGGCTGCCGGCGCCGTCGAACACCACCACGTCGCCGTGGTGCAGGCCCTGGCCACCGGCCGCGGCGGCGTCCACCCGCACGCGGTCGCCGGGCTGCAGGGTCGGCTCCATCGACCCGGAGGGGATGAGGTAGACGGGGCCGGTGAGGGCCCGCAGCACCGCGGCCACCACGACGGCGGCCACCACGGTCAGGCCGAGCCACGCCCACCAGCGGCTCGCGCCGGCGGCGTGGGCCGTCGTCGTGCTCGAGGAGGAGCCGGCCCCGGACGCGACGGAGCCCCGTGACCGGCGGGGGTCACGGGGCTCCGAGGTGCGCATGGGTCGATCACCGGTCGGCGGGGCCGACCGGGGTGATCACTTGGCGTCGGCGCGCTTCTCGCGGATGCGGGCGGCCTTGCCGTGGCGGTCGCGCATGTAGTACAGCTTCGCGCGGCGCACGTCGCCCTTGGTGACGACCTCGATCTTGTCGATGACCGGGGAGTGCACCGGGAACACGCGCTCCACGCCGATGCCGAAGGACACCTTGCGGACGCGGAAGGTCTCGCGCACGCCGTAGCCCTGACGGCCCATGACGTAGCCCTGGAACACCTGGACGCGGGCGGTCTTGCCCTCGATGATGTTCACGTGCACCTTGACGGTGTCGCCGGGGGCGAACTCCGGGATGTCGTCGCGCAGCGTCTTCTTGTCGAACGAGTCGAGGATGTGCATGTCGTCTCTCCTGGCGGATGCCACAGGTCAACCGCGTGGTATGCGGGCGCACGGCCCGTCCACGTCCGCATGACGAGGGGGCCGGGTCCCGAGCCGAGGGCCGGGCTCCGCACGTGGGGTGCGGTCCCGGGGTCCGATCCGTTGACGCGCGCCCCCTGTGGCAGGTCGGGCGTCCGGCGGACACGAGGACCCATTATGCCACAGCCGATGACGTCGCGACGCCCCTCCAGCCCGTCGGGCGCGGCGGGTCAGTCCTCGGAGTCGAATGCCGCCCACAGGTCCGGACGCCGCTCGCGCGTGCGCTCCTCCTGCTGGGCCCGACGCCAGGCCGCGACCTTGCCGTGGTCGCCCGAGAGCAGCACGGGCGGCACCGCACGGCCCCGCCAGTCCGCGGGCTTGGTGTAGACCGGGTACTCCAGCAGGCCGTCCTCGTGGGACTCCTCGACGAGCGAGGCCGGGTTGCCCACGACGCCCGGCACGAGGCGGCCGACGGCCTCGATCATCGCCAGCGCCGCGACCTCGCCGCCGTTGAGCACGTAGTCGCCCAGCGAGACCAGCCGCACCTCGAAGAGCTCCTCGGCCCAGCCGAAGACGCGCTCGTCGATCCCCTCGTAGCGGCCGCACGCGATCGCCACGTGCTCCCGGCCCGCCAGTTCCCGGGCGAACCGCTGGGTGAAGCGCTCCCCCGAGGGCGTCGGCACGAGCAGCACGGGGCGGTCCCCCGGCTCCGCCGACGACGACTCGGCGGGGGCCGGTGACACGGGCCCTTGGGCCGCCACGTGCTCGAGCGCGAGCGCCCACGGCTCCGGTTTCATCACCATGCCGGCGCCGCCGCCGTAGGGCGTGTCGTCCACGGTGCGGTGCCGGTCGAAGGTGAAGTCGCGCAGGTCGTGGACGTGCACGTCCACGAGGCCCTCGCGGCGGGCACGGCCCAGCAGCGAGACGTCGAGGACCGCGAGGTACTCGGGGAAGATCGTGACGACGTCGAAGCGCACCGCTCAGTCCTCCGCATCCGCATCGGTGGGCCCGTCTGCGGCGCCCTCGTCCTCGCCGGTGGCGAGCTCGAGCAGCCCCGGCGGCGGGGTCAGCACGAGCACGCCGGCCTCGGGGTCGATCTCCGGGACGATCTCCTCGACGAAGGGCACCAGGGCCTCCTCCTCGACGCCGTCCAACGCGACGTGCAGCAGATCCTGGACCGCCCCGGTGGTCAGGGCCGTGACGACGCCGACGCGCTCGCCGTCGACCCGCACCTCGAGGTCCACGAGGTCCTCCTCGTACCACTCGTCGGACTCCTCGGGCGCGGCGGGAACGGCGAACAGCTGGGCGCCGCGCAGGGTCTCGGCGACGTTGCGGTCCGGCGACTCCGCGAAGCCGACCACGAGGATCTGCTTGTTCCACCGGGCCCGGGTGACGGTGAGCTCCGCCGGCAGGCCCGGGGCGCCGTCGCGCACCACGAGTCGCTCGCCGGGGGCGAAGCGGGCGTCCGGGTCGTCGGTGAAGACCTGCACGGTCACCTCGCCGCGGATGCCGTGCGGCTTGCCGATGCGGGCGACGCGGACGAGGTCGTCCTGGGCTGCGGGACTCATGGGCTCTCCTGGGTGGGACGGTCGGTGGCGGGAGGGGGCGGGGCCGCAGACGACGACGGCCCGCCGGCCCGGTGAGGGGCGGGCGGGCCGTGCGTCACGGGCCGTCAGGAGCGGCGGTCGGTCTCCACCACGTCCACGCGGACGGGGTGGCCGGCCAGGCCGTCCAGCACGGTGCGCAGCGCGGTGGCGGTGCGACCCTGGCGGCCGATCACGCGACCCAGGTCCTCGGGGGCCACGCGGACCTCCAGCATGTCGCCGCGCCGCTGGGAGCGGGCGTCCACGCGGACCGCCTCGGGCGTGTCCACGATGCCGCGCACCAGGTGCTCGAGGGCCTCGGTCAGCATGGTCACTCGGACTTCTCGGCGTCCTCGGCCGGAGCCTCAGCGGCCTCCTCGGCCGGAGCCTCGGCGGCCTGCTCGGACTCGGCCGGGGCCTCCTCCTGCTTCGGCTCCTCCGGCAGGATGACCGAGCCCTTCTCGGGGGCCACGAAGGCCTCCTTCTCGGACTTGGACTTCAGGGTGCCCTCGGCGCCCGACTCGCCCTTGAACTTCTGCCAGTCACCGGTGACCTTCAGCAGCGCGGCGACCTGCTCGGTCGGCTGGGCGCCGACGGAGAGCCAGTACTGGGCGCGCTCCGAGTCGATCTCGATGAACGAGGGCTCCTCGGTGGGGTGGTACTTGCCGATCTCCTCGATGGCACGGCCATCGCGGCGGGTGCGCGAGTCCATGACGACGACGCGGTAGAACGGGGCGCGGATCTTGCCGAACCGCTTCAGACGAATCTTGACAGCCACGAGTGTGGTTCTCCTTCAGTGGATCTGGGGGGCCGGGGCACGACGCCGCGTGGGGGCAGCGGGCGTCGACGACCTGGCACACGGAACGGAGCGCAGCGGAGGATAGAGGGTCGTCCGGGCTCACGCTCAGTACCGTGTCATTGTGCCAGATCGGGCGGGCCGGTGCACACCCGGCGCGCCGCGACCGGGCAGCGGGCGACTCAGCGGTCCTTGAGGTACTTCTCGAAGCCCGCCGGCAGGTTGAGGGTGGACGGGTCGAAGCCGTCCGTCCCCGCGCCGTCGCGGCCGAACACGGCCCCGGCCTGTGCCTGGGCGGCGCGGGCGCGCCGCTCCTCGATCGCCTTGCGCTCGGCCGCGGCCTTGGCGGGGTTGCCGGACTTCACGCGATCGCGCTTGGCGTTCTTGCCCTTGCCCTTCGCCTTGCGGGAGGCGCCGCCCGGCATACCGGGCATGCCGGGGATGCCACCGCCGGCGGCCATGCGCTTCATCATCTTCTGCGCCTCGGCGAAGCGCTCGAGCAGGCCGTTGACCTCGGACACGCTCACACCCGAGCCGCGGGCGATGCGGGCACGGCGCGAGCCGTTGATGATCTTGGGGGCCACGCGCTCGTGCGGGGTCATCGAGTGGATGATCGCCTCGACGCGGCCGATCGACGACTCGTCGAACTGCTCGAGCTGCTGCCGCATGCCCTGGGCGCCCGGCATCATCATGAGCATCTTCTTCAGCGAGCCCATCTTCTTGAGCTGCTGCATCTGGGTGAGGAAGTCGTCGAGGGTGAAGTCCTCCTGGTCCGCGAACTTGCGGGCCATCTTCTCGGCCTCGCTGCGGTCCCAGTTCTGCTCGGCCTGCTCGATCAGGGAGAGCACGTCGCCCATGTCGAGGATGCGCGAGGCCATGCGGTCCGGGTGGAAGACCTCGAAGTCCTTCAGGCCCTCGCCCGTGGAGGCGAACATGATCGGCTTGCCGGTCACGTGGCGGACGGACAGGGCGGCGCCGCCGCGCGCGTCGCCGTCGAGCTTGGTGAGCACGACGCCGGTGAAGCCGACGCCCTCGTTGAACGCCTGGGCCGTGGCCACGGCGTCCTGGCCGATCATCGCGTCGATGACGAAGAGCACCTCGTCCGGGTCCACGGCGGCGCGGATGTCCGCGGCCTGCTGCATGAGCTCGGCGTCCACGCCGAGGCGGCCGGCGGTGTCGATGATGACCACGTCGTGGTACTTCGTGTTGGCCTCGGCGACGCCGTCGCGGGCCACCTGCACCGGGTCGCCGGTGGCGGCCTCGAACTCGGAGGAGACGCCGGGGTGCGGCGCGTAGACCGGGACGCCGGCGCGCTCGCCGCCGACCTGCAGCTGCTTCACGGCGTTCGGGCGCTGGAGGTCGCAGGCCACGAGCAGCGGGGTGTGGCCCTGGGACTTGAGCAGGTGGGCGAGCTTGCCGGCGAGGGTCGTCTTGCCGGCGCCCTGCAGGCCCACGAGCATGATGACGGTGGTGCCCGTCTTGGCGTGCTGGATGCGCCGGGTCTCGCCGCCGAGGATGCCCACGAGCTCCTCGTTGACGATCTTCACGACCTGCTGGCCCGGGTTCAGGGCCTGGGCCACCTCGGCTCCGAGGGCGCGCTCCTTGATCTGCGCGATGAACTGGCGGACCACGGGCACGGCGACGTCGGCGTCCAGGAGGGCGCGGCGGATCTCGCGTGCGGTGGCGTCGATGTCCGCCTCGCTCAGCCGCCCCTTGCCCTTGAGGCTGCGGAAGGTGGCTGTGAGGCGGTCGGACAGGGAGTTGAACACGGCGGGTGTGATCCTTCGAAGCGGGGTCGACTGATCCGGACGCGGTCGGTCGCGGGCGCCGCGGCATCCACCGCGGCGCCCGCCAAGCCTAGCAACCGACCGGCCTCACCCGTCCGCGGCGGCTCACCGCGCCTCGGCGGGGACGGGCACCCCGCCGAAGCCGACGTCGTAGGCCGACTCGTCGTGCAGGGTCAGATCGACGCCCCGCTCCTCGTCCTCCTTGCTCACCCGCAGGCCCATGGTCCCGCGCAGGACGAGGGCGATGGCCGTGGTCACCACGGCGGTGAAGACCACGGCGACGAGCACGGCCACCGTCTGGGCCACCAGGAGACCGGCGTCCCCGCCGTAGAACAGGCCCGCCCGGCCCTCGTCCGGCAGGGCGAAGAAGCCGATCAGCACGGTGCCCAGGATGCCGGCGGTGAGGTGCACGCCGACGACGTCGAGCGAATCGTCGAAGCCGAGGCGGTACTTGAGGTTGACCGCGAGCGCGCTGGCCGCACCGGAGACCAGGCCGATCACCACGGCCCCCAGGGGGCTCACATAGGCGCACGCGGGCGTGATGGCGACCAGGCCCGAGACGATCCCGGAGGCGGTGCCGATCGAGGTCGGCCGACCGCGGCGCAGCCACTCCACGAACACCCAGCCGAGCATGCCGGCGGCGCCGGCGGCGAGGGTGTCCACCCAGATCAGTCCGAGCTCGTCGACGCCGCCCGCCGCGCCCCCGTTGAACCCGAACCAGCCGAACCACAGCAGGGCCGCGCCGAGCATGGTGAACGGGACGTTGTGCGGCCGGTGGCCGGGGTCCACGCCGAAGCCGTGGCGCTTGCCCAGCAGCAGCGCGAGCACGAGGGCGGCCACGCCGGCGCTGATGTGCACCACGAGCCCGCCGGCGAAGTCGAGGGCCTCCCCCAGGCGGGCGCCGATGGCGCCGTCCGCGGAGAGGAGCCCGCCGCCCCACACCATGTAGGCCAGCGGCGCGTAGACGACGGTGGTCCAGACGGGCACGAAGACGCACCACGTGACGAACTTGAACCGGTCAGCCACCGCGCCGGAGATGAGGGCGACCGCGATGATCGCGAAGGTGGCGCCGTAGGCTGCGGCGACGAGCCCGCCCTCGGCCATCGTGCCGGTCAGCCCGAGGTCACCGGCGGGGTTCCCCACCACCCCGGCCCACCCGTCGCCGCCGGTCATCCCGTGGACCCACAGGACCCAGACGACGCCGACGAGGCCCATCGAGACGAAGGACATCATGATCATGTTGAGCGAGGACTTCGCGCGGGTCATGCCGCCGTAGAAGATGGCCAGTCCGGGTGTCATGAGCAGGACCATCGCCGCGCTCGTCACCATCCACACTGTCCCTGCGTCCAGGACGTTCGACTCCTCCATGGGGGTCTCCTTCGGTCCGGGCCGCGAGCCGGGGGCGAACGCCCGTCCCGCGGCGTCGCTGCCCGGCCCCGATCGGGGCCGATGGAGGGACGATACCGGAGAAGTGGGCCACGCCACACGTCGATGACGTCTCCGTGACAGGACAGGGCCCCTCCCGACGTCGTCGGGAGGGGCCCTGGACCGGGTGCGGGACGTCAGTCGGCCAGCAGCGCGTCCACGAAGCCCTCGGCGGTGAACGGCGCGAGGTCATCGGGGCCCTCGCCGAGGCCGATCAGCTTGACGGGCACGCCGAGCTGGCGCTGGATGGCGATCACGATGCCGCCCTTGGCAGTGCCGTCCAGCTTGGTCAGCACGATGCCGGTGACGTCCACGACCTCGGCGAACACCTTCGCCTGGGTCAGGCCGTTCTGGCCGGTGGTGGCGTCGAGGACGAGCAGGACCTCGTCCACCTCGGCCTGCTTCTCGATGACGCGCTTGATCTTGCCGAGCTCGTCCATGAGGTTGGCCTTGTTCTGCAGACGGCCCGCGGTGTCCACGAGCACGACGTCGACGCCCTCGGCGATGCCGTGCTCCACGGCCTCGAAGGCGACGGACGCCGGGTCGGCGCCCTCCTTCTCGGAGCGGACGGTCTCGACGCCCACGCGGGCACCCCACGTGGCGAGCTGCTCGGCGGCGGCGGCGCGGAAGGTGTCCGCGGCGCCGAGCACGACGGTGCGGTCCTCCGCCACGAGCACACGGGCCAGCTTGCCCACGGTGGTGGTCTTGCCGACGCCGTTGACGCCCACGACCATGGTCACGGCGGGGCGGTCGCCCCTGCGGGTCGCGGCGAGACGGCGATCCATCGAGGGATCCACCATCGCCACGAGCTCCTCGCGCAGCAGCGAGCGCACCTGCTCGGGGTCACGCGTGCCCTCGACCGTGACGCGGGCCTTGAGGCGGTCCACGAGCTCCATGGTGGGCTCGGTGCCGAGGTCCGCCATCAGCAGCGTCTCCTCGATCTCGTCCCACACGTCGTCGTCGATGCGGTCCTGGGACAGCAGCGCCAGCAGGCCCTTGCCGAAGACGTTGTTGGACTTGAGCAGGCGGGCCCGCAGGCGGGCCAGGCGCGAGCCGGCGGCCTCGGGCCGCTCGTACTCGGGCTTCGCCGGGGCGGTCTCCACCTCCTCGACGACGGCGGGCTCCGGCTCGGCGACGACGGCCGGCGCCTCGTCGACCTCGGGGCGCTCCAGGACGGCGGTGGAGCCCGACGGGGCCGCGTGCCGCGGGCTCGGGCGCGGGTCGTCCGCGTCCCGCACTCCCTGGTACGAGCCCTTCGGCGGGGCGGGGCGCCGGTCCAGCAGGCCGACGAGCACGCCGCCCAGCAGCAGGGCGGCCACGACTGAGACTATGAGCACGATTTCCACGGGCCCAGTCTGTCACACGGGCCGTCGCCCGCCCCGGGCTGCACACCCGGCGCCGTGCGAGGATGGCGGTCATGCCGTCGTCGTCCGCCCGCTCCTCGCGGGTCCCCCTGCCCCGTGAGATCAAGGTCCTCGTCGCCGCCGCGTTCGTCATCGCGATCGGCTTCGGCATCATCGCCCCGCTGCTGCCGCAGTACGCGGCGACGTTCGACGCGTCCGCCGTCGGGGTGGCCGCCGTCGTGTCCGTGTTCGGGCTGACCCGCCTCCTGTTCGCCCCGGTCTCCGGCAAGCTGACGAACCGGCTCGGCGAGACGCCCGTGTACATGACGGGCGTGCTGATCGTGGCCGCGTCCATGTTCCTGATCGCCTTCGCGCAGACCTTCCCGCAGCTGATCCTCTTCCGCGCGATCGGCGGCATCGGCTCCACCCTGTTCACCGTGTCCGCGATGGCGTTCATGGCCCGGAAGTCCCCGCCCACGATGCGCGGCCGGATCTCGGGCGCCTACGCGTCCGCCTTCCTGATCGGCAACATCGTGGGGCCGATCGTGGGCTCCGCCCTGGCCGTGTTCGGGTACCGGGCCCCGTTCCTCATCTACGGCAGCTCCCTGGTGGTGGCGGCGGCCCTCGTGTTCTTCCTGCTCAAGGACACCCGGCTCGCGGACCGCGCCGTCCGCGACGTCCGCCCCGCCATGCCGGTCCGGGAGGCCCTGGCCAACCCGTCCTACCGGGCCGCGCTGGTCTCCTTCTTCGCCAACGGCTGGGCGACGTTCGGTGTGCGCAACTCGGTGATGCCCCTGTTCGCGGCCACCGCGTTCGCCGGCACGGGGCTGCTGGGCTGGCAGGTGGACGGCGCGATGATGGCGGGCCTGGCCCTGTCCGTGTTCGCGCTGGGCAACGTGGTGGCCGTGTCGTTCAGCTCCCGGCTCTCCGACGTGCACGGACGCAAGCCCCTGATCCTCACGGGTCTGCTCGTGATGGCCGTGACCACGGGCGCCATCGGCTGGGTCGGCACTCCGTCGCTGTTCCTGATCGCCTGCTTGGTCTCCGGCGCGGGCACGGGCATCCTGAACGCCCCGCAGCAGGCGGCCATCGCCGACGTCGTGGGCCAGGGGCGGCGCTCCGGCTCGGTCATGTCCTCGGCTCAGATGTCCGCCGACCTGGGCGCCATCTCCGGCCCGCTGCTGGCCGGCCTCGTGGTGGACACCGCCGGCTACGGGTGGGCGTTCGTGCTCACCGGCGGCGTCATCCTGCTCGGCGCGCTCGCGTGGTGGCGCGCCCCGGAGACCAACCTGCCGATCGTGCCCGGCGGACCCCGCACCGGGTCCCTGCCGCTGGTCCGCCCGGAGGACGCCCGGGTGACCCCGCGCGAGGACGGGTGAAGTCGGAGGCACGCACGAGGCCGCCGTCCCCGCGGGGCGGCGGCCTCGTGGGGACGGCGGGGGGTGTCCCCGTCCGGGGGTGCGGTGCGGCTCAGGCGCCGTCGAAGGCCGGCAGCCGCTCGCCCACGCCGAGCAGCTCGGCGATCGCCGAGACCGTGCGCTCGGCCGCGCGGCCGTCGCCGTAGGGGTTCACCGCCTGGGACATCGCGGTGTACGCGGCCTCATCCGTCAGCAGGCGGGTGACCTCGGTGACCACGACCTCCTCGTCCGTGCCGATCAGACGCACGGTGCCGGCGGTCACGGCCTCGGGACGCTCGGTGTTCTCGCGCATCACGAGGACGGGCTTGCCCAGGGACGGGGCCTCCTCCTGGACGCCGCCGGAGTCCGTCAGCACGACAGTGGCCACGGACAGCAGGTGGGTGAACTCGCCGTAGGCCAGGGGCTCGGTCACGAGCACGTTCTCGCGGCCCTCGATCTCCGGCAGGATCGCCTCGCGCACCACCGGGTTGCGATGCGCCGGCAGCACGAAGGTGACCTCCGGGTGGTCCGCGGCCAGGCGGGCCAGGGCGCGCCCGACGCCGCGCATCGCGTCGCCCTGGTTCTCGCGCCGGTGGGTCGTCACCAGGACGACGCGACGGCCGGACGCCTCCAGCTCGGCCAGACGCTCGTCCTCGAACGGCACCTGGTGGCTGACGGCCTCCAGCAGCGCGTCGATCACGGTGTTGCCCGTGACGTAGACGTCCTCCGCGGCCACGGCCTCACGCAGCAGGTTGTCCCGGCTCACGGTGGTCGGTGGCAGGTGCAGCGCCGAGATCTGGCTGGTGATCTTGCGGTTGGCCTCCTCCGGGAACGGGGAGAGGATGTCGAAGCTGCGCAGGCCCGCCTCGGCGTGGACCACGGGGATGCCGCGGTTGAAGGCGGCGACGGCGCCCGCCGTCGAGGTCGTGGTGTCGCCCTGGACGACGACGGCGTCCGGCCGCTCCTGCTCGAGGACGGCGTCGAGCCCGTCGAGGGTGCGGGCGAACACGCCGTTGAGGGTCTGGCGGGGCCGGATGATGTTCAGGTCGTGGTCCGGGACGATGCCGAACAGCTCGTTGACCTGGTCCAGCATCTCGCGGTGCTGCCCCGTGACGGTCACCACGCACTCGAACCGCTCGTCGGCCTGCAGCGCCTTGACGATGGGGGCCACCTTGATGGCCTCCGGGCGGGTTCCGTAGATGGGCATGACCTTGGGCACAGTTGCTCCTCTGGGTGGACGACGTCCGTGGGCGGCGCCCTTGAGGCGTGCACGGCTCGTCTCGAAGTGTACTGACCGGAGGGGTCGGGCCGGGGTTGCTAGAGTGAGCACTCGCGGCGGGCCGAGATCGGCCCGGTGCGTCCCCCAGAGCTCGAGAGAGGGTGCCCGGCATGGCCGAATCCGGCGATTCCCACAGCCAGGGCGGCACCGTCGTCCTCACGGTGGACGGCTCCGGCCTGGGACGCGTCGGCGCCCGACCGGGCCTCGGGCGGTACCTGGCCTCCCTGTGGGAGTACCGCTCCTTCATCCTGTTCGACTCGCGCTCCCGGATCGCGGGGGCCAACTCCACGAACGCCCTGGGCCGCCTGTGGATGGTGCTCAACCCGATCCTGGACGGCCTGGCCTACTTCCTGGTGTTCGGGCTGCTCCTAGGGACGGGGCGCGGGATCGAGAACTTCCTCGCCTACCTCATCGTGGGCGTGTTCCTCTTCCGCTTCACCACCCAGGCCGTCACGAGCGGCTCGCGGTCCATCTCGGGGAACGCGTCGATCGTCCGCGCCTTCCAGTTCCCCCGGGCCACCCTGCCGATCGCCACCAACATCCGCGAGCTCCTGCAGTTCGGGCCCACCCTGGCGGTGATGGTGGTGCTCGTCCTGGTGATCCCGCCCATGGAGACCATCACCTGGCGCTGGCTGCTCATGATCCCCCTGCTGGCCGTGCAGACCCTGTTCAACGTGGGCCTCTCGCTGATCCTGGCGCGCATCGTGTCCCACTGGGTCGACTTCGGCAACCTCATCGGCTTCGGCATGCGGCTGTGGCTCTACCTCTCGGCCGTGTTCTTCAGCGCCCGCCGGTTCGAGGACATCCCCCCGCTGATGACCGCCATGCATCTGAACCCCATGTTCTGCGTGCTCGACATCGCCCGCCAGTCCATGCTCTACGGCCAGCCCGCCGACCCGGCGCGCTGGGGAGTGCTGCTCGCCTGGACGGCCGCGCTGCTGGTGATCGGAGTGGTCTTCTTCTGGATGGCCGAGGAGACATACGGGGAGGAGCGATGACCCAGTCCGACCCGACGACGTCCGACCGGTCCGCCGCTCCGCGCCACGCCCTCCCGACGCCCCCCCTCCCCCCCGCGCCGGCGGACCGGGTGGAGGATGCCGCCGTCGTCCTCGACCAGGCGGGGATGACCTACACGGTCCGCTCCGCGGAGGCACTCGGCGGCCGGTCCCTGCGCAGTCGGCTGCGCGGTGGCGCGTCCGGCCTGCGCACCACCACGGTGGAGGCCCTCAAGCCGCTCTCGCTCGTGGTCCGCCAGGGGGAGTCCGTCGGGGTGGTCGGCACGAACGGATCGGGCAAGTCCACGCTCATGAAGCTCGTCACCGGCCAGCTCCACCCCACCACGGGCCACGTGTACGCCGCGACCACCCCCGTGATGCTCGGGGTCAACGCGGCGCTGGTGCGGCAGGTCTCCGGCGAGGACAACATCATGCTCGGCTGCCTGGCCATGGGCATGTCCCGGGTCGAGGCCGAGGCCAAGTACGACTCGATCGTCGAGCTCTCCGGACTGGAGGCGAAGGCGCTCCAGCTGCCGCTGAAGGCGTACTCCTCGGGCATGGCGTCCCGTCTGCAGTTCGCGATCGCCACGGCGGTGGACCCCGACATCCTCGTCATCGACGAGGCACTGAACACCGGCGACGCCCAGTTCCGCGCACGGACGCGCAGCCGGATCGACCAGCTGCGCGAACAGGCGGGGTGCGTGTTCCTGGTCAGCCACTCCATGAGCACCATCCAGGAGATGTGCACGCGGGCCATCTGGATCGAGCAGGGGGTCCTCACCATGGACTCCGGGGCCAAGTCGGTCACCAGGACGTACGCCCGCTACACGCGGAAGAAGGCACGCGGGGACCACGAGGGCGCCCTCGCCCTTCTGGAGGCTGAGCGGGGCGTCCTCAAACGCACCCCCGTCACCTGGCCGGACGACGCCCGCCCCCGCCGCACCACGGCGTCATGACGGGCGGCGGCCGCCCCCTCCACGTGGCCGGAGTGCTGCTCGGCCGCACCCGCACCCGCCTCGCCGACGGATGGAATGCCGCCGCCCGCCGAGGCCGGACCTCCACGGGCCGGCTCACCGTCCCCGTGTCGGCGTGGGCCGCCTCCTCCCCCGACGACGCCGCCCGGGACGAGGGTCCGCCGGCGCGCCGCGTCCTCCCGCTCCCCGCCTCGGCCCGGCTCACGCGCGCGGTCACCGGAGCCCGTCGGCCCTCGCTCGACGCGTGGAACCCCCTGGGACCGAGGACGCCGCAGTCCCCCGGCATCCTGCTCCTTCCCGTCGACCCCGCTGAGCCCGGGGCGTGGCCGCCCGAGGACGCCGCCGCGCTGGCCGCGTCCCGTGCCACAGCACTGAGGGGTGAGGGCCTGCACACCGTGGTGACCGATGCGCGGCCCCTGGGGCGGCGGATGGCGCGGCTGCTGCTCCGAGCCCAGGGCCGGCAGGTCCCCGGCGTCCTCATGGTCCCCGAGGCCGCGGTGGGCGCGCCCGCCCCGGCACGCTGGGCCGAGGCGCTCACGCTGGTCGACGCCGTGGTGGTGCCCCACCCGGAGCGGACGTCCCCGGCGCTGCGAGATCTCGCCGCCGCCGCCGGACGCGCCGTCCTGAGCCCGGCGGACGCCGCCGCTCCCCCCGCCGACCTGGCGGCCCGAGGGCGGGCGGCCCGGCTCGAGCTGGTCCACGAGGGCCCACCGCTCACCCCGCCCCCCGCGACGCCCCCGCGCGTCCGCGTGGGGGCCGAGCCGCGCCGGGTGGTCGTGGCGGGGCACGACCTGAAGTTCGCCGGCGGCCTCATCGCGGAGCTCCGCGCCCGGGGGCATGAGGTGCGGGTGGACGAATGGCGGGGCCATGCCCGGCACGATGTCGGCGCGAGCACAGCCCTGGCGCACTGGGCCGACGTCGTGCACTGCGAGTGGTCGCTCGGCAACGTCGTGTGGTACTCCCGTCATCGGCCGGACAGAACCCGACTCACAGTCCGCACCCACCTCCAGGAGGCCTCGACCGAGTTCCCCCGCCGGGTGCGGCAGGACGCCGTGGACTCCTGGGTGTTCGTGGCGGAGCACGTGCGGGCGCAGGTGCTGCGCGACGTCGGCTTCCCGGCGGAGCGCGCGCACTGGATCCCCAACGCGGTCCGGATGCCCGGACCCGCCGCGCCGTCCGCTGCGCCCCCTGATCCGCTGCGCCGGTTCACGCTGGGCCTGGTGGGAGTCCTCCCGGCGCGCAAGGGGCTGCACCGCGCCCTCGACCTGCTCGCCGCGCTGCGCGCGGAAGATCCCCGCTTCCGGCTGGCCATCCGTGGCCACCGCCCGGAGGACGTCGCCTGGATGACGGCCCGCCCCACGGAGGCCGCGTACTTCGCCGAGCAGGCCCGCCGGATGGCCGAGGATCCCCTCCTGAAGAGTGCGGTGACCTGGGACCCGCACGGCCCGGACATGGGTCCGTGGTACGCACGGGTGGGCGTGGCCCTCTCCGTCTCCGACTTCGAGTCCTTCCACTTCACCCTGCCCGACGGGGCGGTGCACGGATGCCTGCCGCGCTCCCTCGCGTGGGCCGGTGCGGACCTGCTCTACCCGCCGGACTGGCTGGCCGCGTCGACGGACGAGCTGGCGCGGGGCCTGCACGACGAGGTCGCCGACTTGGCACGCTGGACACGTCTCACGGCGGAGGCCGCGGCGTACGTGGCGGAGCGCTTCGCCGAGCGGCGCGTGGTGCCCGCCCTGGCGGACGCCGTGCTGGGCCTGCGCTGACCCGGCACGGCGGGGGGCGTCAGCCCCGCAGCCAGGCGCCCCCGAACCACAGGTCCGCCGTGCGGATGCGCCAGAGCGTCTTGCGGAACTCCCGCATGGACACCCCCGCCGGAGGCGCGGCCCTCCCGGACTCCGCCGTCGCCTCGACGGCCCGCAGCCACTCCTCCGAGAACAGCGGTGCTAGCGCTCCGAAGCCCTCCGAGCGAACGATGTCGGAGGCCAGCTCCGCGGCGGCGGCGCCGGAGTGTTCCCCCCGCTCGGCGGCGGGGACCTGGTCGGCTCGGGGCTCGAGCGGGGGCAGCGGGCGCGTCCGCGCCTCGTAGTGCTCCCCGGACCAGGACGGATCGGGACCGGAGAGCTCGAACTTCCAGGGCTTGCCGTCCAGGGGGATGGCCGTCCCCTCGGGCCACACCCGGGCGAGGGCGCCGAAGGCGGCACGGTAGGAGACCTTCTCGGCCATCGCGAGCACGTCCGCCACCGCGGTGACCTCCGCATCGCCCAGGGGGTAGGCGACCATGGCGTCCGCGGAGTAGAGGCTGATGTGGCCCTGCATCCACCGCCCCGACCGGAACTGGCGGGCGAACAGGTACATCGCCTCGACCGGGTTGTTCGCGGGCTGGGTCCGGAACCACTCGCGGAGCCAGGCGTCATGGCCGGCGCGGACGCTAGGGCGCACCGCCCCCGAGCCCGCGGAGAGGAGCGCCTCCTGGGCCGACTCGCTCGTGTAGCGCAGGCTCTTGGCGGCTCCGCCCTTGTAGAGCGGCCAGTTCCCGAGCATCACGGCCTCCCCGGGACCGCCGACGTCCGCACCGAGGTAGCGGCCCGTGTGGGCCTCGGACGGGGGGACGCCCCGACTCCGGCGGAGGGTGGCGCTCAGCTGCTCCGTGACGTCCTCCCCCGGGGCCAGGGGCGGAGTGGACATGCGGAAGGGCAGGCCGGCACGCTCCGAGAGGATGCGTCCGAGGCGGACGTCGAGGTCGTGGTCCTGCCCGTACGTCAGCGTCGAGATCTCCATGCCGCGGCCGCGCAGCAGCCCGATGAGGAGTCGGCTGTCCGCGCCGCCGGACACCCGGAGCTGCAGCGGGCGCTCCCCCACGCGTCGCTGCACGCGATCGGCGGACGCGCGCATCGCGTCCGCCAGCGCGTCGGCGCCCTCCTCGGGCGTGTGGTCGGCGGACAGCGGGTGGGTGAGCCCCGCGGGGGCCTCGACGTCCGTGACCCGGCCGTCATGGACCTGGACGGCGCGGTCCACGGGGAGCACGCGCACGTTCTCGAACGGGGACTGCCCCGTCATGGAGTAGCCGAAGGACAGGTACTCGGCCAGGTAGGACGGGGAGAGGGCCACGGCGTCACGGCGCCCGCCCGCCAGTGCCAGAGCGACGAGCAGCGGCCGGTTCGACAGGTAGACGTGTCCGCCGTCCTTACCCCAGTGGACGGCCTCGAAGGCCGGCACCGTGTTCCAGGCGGTGACCCGGCCGGTCCAGCGCTCCACCAGCACGGCGGCGTAGTGACCCCACACCGGCCGCTCGTAGACCAGGCGCCCCGCCCGCAGCCGCACCGCGTCCGCCAGGTCGGCCGCATCCTCGGCCCCAGCCATCACGGCCCACCGGTCGCCGCGCGCCGGGAGCACGGGCTCGGTGCCCCGCCGGGCGAACACCAGGGCCGACGTCGAGGCGGCCGGGTGCACGAGCGCCGGCTCGGCCTCGTAGTCCATGCCTACGAAGGGCGCGTAGCCCCGTGCCACGGACTCGAGCAGGCGGGCCGTGGCCGCCCTGTCCTGCTCCTCCACCCGGGACGTGCGCACGGCCACCAGGAAGTCGGTCACGGTCTGCTCCTCAATCTCGGACCACACCCGGCACTGGGGGCGGGGCGGCGTCAATCTCGCCCGGGAGGGACCTCCACGCCGAGCCGTTCATAGAGGTCACGATACCGCCGTGCATTCGCCGCCCAGGTGCGGGTGCCCACGGCCCAGGCGCGTCCGGCGGATCCGAGCGCCTCCCGCCGTCCGGGCTCCGCGATGAGGTCCCCGAGGCGGCGCGCCCACGCCGCCGGGTCCTCCGCCGGCACGAGCGCTCCGGTGACGCCGTCCTGCACGAGCTCGGCGAGCGCGGGGAGGTCCGAGGCCACCACGGGCGTGCCCACGGCGGACGCCTCCACCGACTTCATGGGCGTCACCGCGCGGGTGACCGGGAGGTCGCGGCGGGGCACGGTGAATACGTCCAGGCTGACCTGCTCCCAGAGCGCCTCGGACCGGGCGACGCGGCCGGGGAAGCGCACGCGGTCCGCGATCCCGAGGTCGGAGGCGAGGCTGCGGAGGGCCGGAAGGCTGGCCCCGTCACCGGCGATGGACACCCGCAGGTCGGGGTGGCCCGGCATCAGGAGGGCCGCGGCGCGCAGGAGGGTGTCGAGGCCCTCGTATCCCACCAGGGAGGACACGGTGCCGATGTACACGTGGTCCTCGGCCAGCCCCAGACGGCGGCGGGCCTCGGCACGGGTGGGCGGCTCGGCCAGGAACGCCTCGCCGATCGCGTTGGGGCACACCGTGATGTCCTCCGCGGCCACGCCCTGGGCGCGCAGGCGGGCGGCCATGGTCTCCCCCAGGGTCACGACGGCGTCCGCGGACCGTGCCGCCTCCTCCTCCCGCGCCACGAACTCGCGGTAGCGCTGGGAGGTGAGGGCGGCGTCGTCGCGCTGGGACGCCCACGTGTCCGCGAGCTGGCCCCGGACCTCGTAGACCCACGGGATGCCGTAGGCCTCGGCCACGGCCCGCACCGCCACGGCGTTCACGAAGTGGGTGGTGGTGTGCAGCGCCTGCGGCCGGAAGCGCTCGACCTCCGCCGCGAGGAGGCGCGCGTGCTGGTCGATCCGGGCCGCGGTGCCCTGGGCCAGGCGCCACGGGGTGAGGCGGCGGTAGCGGACACCGTCCACCACGTCCTCGCGTGCCGCCCACGGGACGCCCACCTGGGCCGGCCAGCCCGGCCTGGTGACGGCCTCCACATGGATCCCGGCGTCCGCGAGCGCGCGCAGCGTCGAGTGGCTGCGCTGCGCGTAGCCGGACCCGGTGTGGGGCAGCGAGTTGGTGAGCACGTGGAGGACGCGCCCCGGCAGGGGGGTGTAGGACGCGTGGCGGGGCACGCGCGGGCGGCGTCCCGCGAACGCGGCCGCCTCCCCCGCCATGCGCCGGTGCAGGTCGCCGAGTCCGCGCCGGTCCGAGGCGGTGACCGCGGCGTCGAGGTCTCCGCGGTGCAGCGCCAGACGGGCGGCGGCGGCGTGCCACGCGGTGCCGCGGCCATCCTCCGGGACGGCCTCCAGCAGTCCGGCGGCGAGGGCGGCGTCGCCCAGCAGCAGGGCGGCGTCCGCGCGGGCGACGGCGGCGGGCCGGGCATCGCCGGCCGCTCCGGCGCGCTCATCACCGGCGACCCGGGCGCGGGCCTCGGCGGTGCGGCCCTGCATCTCCAGTCCCACGGCGGCGGCCACGGAGCCGAGCCCCGGACCTCGACCGGCGGTGGCGACGAGCGTGCCGAGGGGGCCCCGCCACGCGGCGGGCAGCCGACGGGAGCCCTGCAGGAGCAGCCGCAGCGGATCGTCCACCACGTGCTCGGCGACGATCTGGGCGGTCAGCGCGGCGTGGCGCGCCCATGGGACCTCCCGCACTCGCCCCAGGAGACCGGAGATGCTCCGCTGATCCACTGACCCTCCCGTGTGTCTGGCCCGGACGCCGGTGCACATGGAACGCGTCCGGTGCGCCGCCCACTCTAGCCACGTCGGGCGCGCCGGACGGGTTGCTAGGGTGAGCCCCGGTGCCGCCGCGTGACGCGCGGCACGTCCGGGCGCCGCAGCCGGCGCACCGGCCTGCCGTCCTCCGAAAGGCGAACCTCGCGTGCGACTGCTCCCCCTCAGCGGGCGCCTGGCCCTGGTCGGCCTGGGCCTGCTCCTCCTGGCCGGCGTGTGCGCCGCCCTCCGGTGGGGAGTGGCCGCCGGCGTCGCGGCCGGTCTCGGCGCGGCCCTCGTCGGCGGGTACCTCGTGCTCAGCGCCCGCGCCCTCACCCGCACGCTCGCCACCGCGTCCACCGCCCAGGCGCGCACGGCGCGTCGGCACCAGGACTCCGCCCGGGACCAGGCGAGCCGGCTGGAGTCGCTGGGCGACGACGTCGCCGCCCTGCGCGGAGACCTCTCGGCACTGAGGGACGAGGTCGCGACCATGCGCACCGGGGTGCGCACCGTCGGCACGGAGGTCGCGGCCGTTGACGCACGGGGCGCGCGCCAGGCCGAGGCCCTCCTGTCCGAGGTCGCCGGCCTGCGGGCACGCGCCGAGACCGCCTCCGCCTCCCTGGACGCCGCGACCACGGACCTCGCAGACCTCCGCCGGCGGGTCGGCGCCCCGGCGCCGGCGCGCCAGGGGTGGGACGAGCTCGCCCGACTGCGCCGCCCCGGTCCCTGCCTCGTGCTGCTGCGCAGAGAGGAGCTCGCCGCGGCCCTCGCGGGGGCGGAAGAGACGACGCCGGTCCTCGTCGGCGCCGAGGCGGAGGCCGTGCTCGCCCACGGCACCCCCCACACCGTCGGCGGGGTCCTGTTCTCCCTGGAGGACGCGGCGGGCCTGCCCGACGCGCGGCTCGCGGCCCTGACCGCGGCTCTGGCCTGGCTGCGGCCCGGGGTGCCGGTCCTGGGCGTGGGCCGGCACGCGGTGCTGCTGGACGGCCAGGCGGGCGCCCTCGCCGAGCGGGTCGGCCACGCCGTGGCGCCGCAGCGTCTCGGGCCCCACGTCGTGCGGCTGGCGCCGGTCGGGCCGCCGACGTTCACCTCCGCCCCCGGCGGGAAGGGCTGACATGCGGGTCGTCCTCTTCGACGCAATCCTCGAGTCGCACGTCACGGAGTCGCTGGCGCGCGCGTTCCGCGCGGCCGGCCACGAGGTCCTCTCCACGGGCCGACTCCACCACGGACACCGCTTCCGCACGGACGACGCCCTGGCCCGCACCCTGGAGCCCCACCTGGCCGCCGTCCGGGACTTCCGGCCCGACTGGGTGATCGTCTTCCGACCCGCCACCGCGCCCTGGCCGGTGCTGCGCCTGCTGCGCGGGACCGGGGCCCAGCTGGCCGTGTGGCTGTCCGACGATCCGGTGCTGTTCGAGCACTCCTACGGCCCGGTCATCGACCTCTACGACCTGGTGATGCACTGCGGCGACGCCCGCGTGCTGCGCTTCCACGAGGAGCGTGCGGGCCGCCCCACGGGCGTCAACATCCCGTTCTGGACGGACCACACGGCGTTCCCGCGCGTCCACGGCGCGCTCCCGGCCGAGGCGGACGTCCTGTTCCTCGGCAACGTCACCGGCCCGGTCCGCCGCCGTCGCTACGAGCAGCTCGCCGCCATGGAGAGCCGGGTGCGCATCCACGGCGCCGTCGGCGACGATCCCGCGGGGCTGGGCGGAGGCTACCTCGACACCGACGCCGAGGTGGCGGCCGCCGCCGCCCGGGTGCGCACGGCGCTGAACATCCCCCAGGTCTTCGCCGACCACCGAGGCACGGACACCTGGTTCCCCGGCCTTGACCGGCTCGGCTCCTTCGAGGTGCCCAGCCGCGTGGTCCAGTACGCGGCGCTGGGCCTGCCCACGGTGACCGTGGACCCCACTCGCACCGCGTGCGCCTCCCTCCCCGAGCAGCACGTGGTGCCGGACGTGGCCGCCGCCGACGCCTGGGTGCAGTCCCTCATCCGAGACGACGGCCTCGCCGAGGCCGGGGAGCGCATGGCCGCCCGGTTCGACCGCTCCTTCTGCGCGGCCGCCCGCGTGCTCGCCTTCGAGTCGCTCGTGGCGGACGACTCCTGGCGCCGGCTCGACGCCCAGGAGCGGGCCACCTGGTTCCTGCAGTTCGACGGACGCACGCGCCCCTCGTCGGCCGACGGCGAGGGGTCGACATCGGTTCCAGCGCCGACGTCGACCCCGGCACCGACCCCCGTGCCGCCCACGGTCGGAGGCGGGGTCGTGGGCCGCCCGACCTCCCTCGTCCTCGTCGCCGCGCAGGCCCCGCCGCGCTTCAGCGCCCTCGACGTCCTGGCACGCGAGCTGCGGGATCGGCGGCCCGAGGCGTCCGTCCGCGTCGGGGCGGAGGCCGCGGACCTGCTCACCGCCCTCCCTCCTCGCCCCGGACGGGCCGACACACACGGGATCGACGTGGACGCCCTCCTGGCCGGGATCGACGGCGGGACCGCTCCCGTACTGGTCTGCGGCGAGGGCGCCTGGCCCGATCCGGACGGGGCCGCCCGAATGCGCGCCGCCGGCGGGGCGAGCATCCTGGTGCTGCGGAGCGAGGCGGTGAACCTGGCGGACCTGGAGCGCTTCGACCTGGTCGTGGGCGTCGGCCCGGCCGCCATCGCCCAGGAGGTGCTGGTGCGGGCCCTCCCCCGCGGGGTCATGGGCCAGGGGCTCGTCGAGTCCGCCTTCCTGGACGCCCTCCGCACGATGCCGGTGCGGCCCGGGGCGGTCGTGGTCGGATCCGCCGGCGACCCCCTCGCCCTCGCACCGGACGGGGTCGGCGCCCCCGACGTCCTCACGCCCCGGGACGCGACCGAGGCCGACGTCGCCGCGCTCGCCGAGCTGCTCTCGCGCGACACGGTGCTCCTCGAGCCCACCGTGGCGGGAGCACGCCACATCCCGTCGGCGCTGACCCCCTACGCCCTGTGCGCCGGCGCACACGTAGTCGCCCGGCGCCACCGCTCACCCACCCTGCCGCGCTGGTACCGGGACGAGGTGCGCCGGGCCGCCGACGCCGGGGAGGCCCGTGCGCGACGCGACGCCGACGCCGCGGATCCCGCCCAAGACCCGGGGCTCCGCCTGCCCCGCCAGCGCCGGGCGTTCGCGGCGGCCGCCCAGCTGGACGCCTGGTGCGCCGCCGCGCTCGGCCATGCCGCGGCGCGCCACGACGACGTGCCGGCCTCCGCTGCGGTCCTGCGGCCGGAGGGTGCGGTCACCGTGGCTCCCGGCGCAGAAGTGCGCCTCGACGACGGATGGGGCGAGGCCGTCGTCCCGGCCCGCGGGACCGTGCGGATCGCCCTGCGGCTCGGCCCTGACGAAGCTGTTCGTGCAGTCACCCTGACCTCCGGCGGCGCGACCGTCCGCGCCGTGCTCCCCGGGGACTGCTCCCGCGCCGACCTCGTGCTCCGGCGCGCCGACCTGACCGCCCCCGGAGGAGCCGTGCTCACGCTGGCCGCCGACCCCACCGAGCCGCTGCCGCGGCAGGTCCGGCTCACCGTGGCGGCCGAGGCCTCGACGGATCCGGCCCCGCCCGCCGCGGCCCTCGACTCCCCCCTGATCGTGGTGCGTCCCGGCGCGCCGGAGAGGCGCCACCCATGACCGCTCACCCCACCGACCCCCGCCGCATCCTGATGGTGCGGGGCGGGGACCACCGCTGGGTGCGGCACGACCGCGCCCTGCTCCGCGCGCTGCAGCTGGGCGGGCACACCGTGGTGGACCTGGACCTCGGGCGTCACCCCACCGCCGTGCCCACCCCGTTCACGGAGCCGGCGCCCACCCGGCCCGTGGACCTGCGCGCGCTGGACCGACTCGTGGACCGTGCGCGTCCGGACCTCGTGCTTTTCGCGGGCGAGGCACTGCGGCCCGACCCCGCCACCGCCGCCGACCTCCGCGCCCGCGGCGCACGCCTGCTGGGCATCGCACGCCTGCCCGAGGACGCGACGGACGAGCGAGCCGCCGAGGTGGACGGGCTGCTGGACCTCGTGGGATCCTCCACCGCCGTGACGCGCCCCCCCGGCGGTCCGGTGACGTACGGGGACCGGATCGCCGAGACCCTCGACGCCCTCCCCGCCCCCCGGAGCCCGCGGACGCCGCCGCGCGTCGTGCTGGTCTCCGGGTACTACGGTGCCGGCAACCGCGGGGACGAGCTGCTGCTGGCCACGCTGGCCCGCACCCTGGAGGAGGGCCTGGAGGACGTCCAGGTGGTGGTGGCCGCCAACGACCCCGCCGCCGTCGAGCGGGTGCACGGCCTCCCGGCGTTCGCCCGCGCGGACCTCACCGCGGCGGAGGAGCACGCCGCCCGCGCGACCGCCGTGGTCCTGGGCCCGGGCGGGCACTGGCACGACTACTCGATCGCCGCCGCCGGGGGCCTCGCCGGCGCCTTCCGGGGCACCCGGGTCTCCCCCGCGCACATGGCCCAGTTGCCGCTGCTCGTGGCGGGGTACGGAGGCCGGGTGATCGTGCACGGGATGGGCGTCGGACCGCTGGAGGATCCCGCAGCCCGGGCGGCCGTCCGGCTCACCGGCCGGGTGAGCCACGCCGTGTCCGTGCGGGACGAGGCCTCCCGCGCGCTGCTGGAGCCGCTGGCCGCGGACTGGCCCGCGCCCGTGACCGTGGCCCCGGACGTCGTCTACGGTCTCGACCTGCCGGAGTGCGCTCCGGCAGGGGCGGAGGACGAGGGCTGGATCGCCGTGAGCCTGCGCCCCTGGGGGGACGACGCCGACCGCCGGCGCGAGCTGTTGCGGGAGGTAGTGGCCGCCGCGGCGGGGCGCGGTCTGCGGATCGTGGGCATCCCGATGCAGCCCACGGACACCGCTCCGCTCGACGAGCTGGGCGCCGTGGCGGAGGCGGAGGGCGTGCCCGTCACGATCCTCGCCGCAGACGCCCCCGACGACGACGTCCTGCGCGCCCTCGGGGGCGCCCGGGCGGCCGTGACGATGCGCCTGCACGCCGCACTGCTGCGCCACCGGACACGGGGGACGGCGGTCGGCCTCGCCTACGATCCCAAGGTGCTCGCGCACTTCGCCGAGCTGGGCCGCGCGGAGGACGCCCTCCCCCTCGAGGTGGATCCGGCGCTCTTCCGCGCGCGGCTGGAGGCCGCCCTCGACAGCGTGCGCCTGCCTGCCACGGCGGCCCTGGCCGTGGCGGAGCGGGAGGCGGCGGCGCGCCGGGACACGCAGCGGCTCGTGGAGATGCTCCGCCAGGCGCCCGTGACTCTGCCGGACCCGGCGTGGGTCCGGTACACGCCGCGACGCTGACGCGCCCCGACGCTGGCCCCCGACGCGGACCCGCCGGGGGTCGGCCTTGCCGGGGGTCAGCGTCGGGTCAGCGGTAGGTCACCCGCGGCGCCACTGGCCGCGGGTGTCGATCACGCGCTTGCCGGCCGCGGACGGCGCGAGATCGGCGAACGCGTCATGGTCCACCAGGAGCAGGATGACGTCCGCACGGGCGATCGCGTCCGCGGCGGAGACGAGCTCCACGTTCGCTTTGCCCTGCAGCTTCGCGGGCAGCGCCTCCACGTGGGGCTCGGCCACCAGCACGGCGGAGGCGGAGAACTGGTCCGCCAGCTCCACGGCGATGTTCAGCGCCGGGGACTCGCGCAGGTCGTCGATGTTGGGCTTGAACGCCAGCCCGAGGGCCGCCACCACGGGGGTGCGGCCCGTGGCCTGCTGCACGTCGAACGCGGCGGCCTTCGCCTGGTCGATGACCCACTGGGGCTTCGCGTCGTTGATCTCGCGCGCGGACCGGATGAGGCGGGCGGTCTGCGGGGCGGCGTCCACGATGAACCAGGGATCCACCGCGATGCAGTGCCCGCCCACACCGGGGCCCGGCTGGAGGATGTTCACGCGGGGGTGGTGGTTGGCCAGCTCGATGAGCTCCCACACGTCGATGCCCTGCTCGGCGCAGATCAAGGACAGCTCGTTGGCGAAGGCGATGTTGACGTCGCGGAAGGAGTTCTCCACGAGCTTGGCCATCTCCGCGGTGCGGGTGTCCGTCAGCAGGATCTCGCCCTCGCAGAACGTGCGGTAGAGGTCGCGGGCCCGCTCGGCCGCGCGCCGGGTCGAGCCGCCGACGATCCGGTCGTTGGTCACGAGCTCGACCATCACGCGGCCCGGGAGCACCCGCTCGGGGCAGTGGGCGAAGTCCAGCTCGGACTCGCGCAGCTCAGGACGCTCGGCGAAGATCACCTCGGCCATGTGCTCGGTGGCGCCGGGGGGCGAGGTGGACTCGAGGATGACGAGCTCGTCGCCGGTCAGCTGCGGGGCCAGGCCGCGGGCGGCGGCCTCGATGTAGCCCAGGTCCGGGGAGTGTCCGTCCTTGAACGGGGTCGGCACGGCGACGATGTAGGCGTCCGCCGCCGGCGTCGTCGTCGAGGCGCTGAGCAGGCCCTTCTCGACGCCGCGCGCGACGAACCCGGCCAGGTCCGGCTCCACGAAGGGCACCGTGCCCGCGTTCACAGCGTCCACCGTGCGGTCCGAGACGTCCACGCCGAGCACCTTCACGCCGTTCTCGGCGAGGATGGCGGCGGTGGGCAGGCCGATGTAGCCCAGGCCGATGACGGCCACTGTGCTGATGCTGGTCACGGGGGTCCCTTCTAGGTGCGGCGGCACGCCGGGCATGGCGGAGCGCCTTGGATTCAAGTATACGAGGGCCGCTCAGAGCGCGGCCGGGGCCTCGGGGGGCCGGGGCGGCAGGACGGCGTCCCTCCACAGGTCCGCCACGACGCGCTCGTCGTAGCGCCCCACCTCGGTCCTGGCCAGGTCGGACAGGACGGCCCAGTCCCCCTCCGCGTCCGCCGCGTCGAGGATGCGCTGAGCCGCCGCCTGCGCGTCCGCGACGATCCAGCGGTCGTCGAAGACGTCGCGTGCGCCCTCGCGGTCCCAGACCACGGGCACGGCACCGGAGACCATCCCCTCGACGGGCGCGAGGTGGAAGCTCTCCGTCGCGCTCGGCGAGAGCATCCAGCCCACCTTGGTGTACCAGGTGCCCATGTCCGCCCCGAAGGGCTCGAAGGCCACGGCGTCCCGCAGCGGGCCGGCACCGAGCCGCGCGAAGAGGTCCAGGTACCCCTCGCGCTCCAGCGGCTTTCGCCACACATGGGGGTACTCCCACGGCATGCGGCCGCGGATGTGGAGGGTGAAGCGGTCGTCCTCCGCGCGCAGCCGGCCCAGGAGGTCCAGGGCTCGGTCCGGGCGTTTGAGCAGGGGGACGATCCCCACCATGCCGAGCCGGAACCGACGGCCCTCCCGGCCGGGGCGCGCCAGGTCCGCGAAGGAGACGGCGTTCGGGATGACCCGGACGCGGGAGGGGTCGATGTCGAGGGCGTCGAGCACGTGGCCGCGGTTCATCTCCGAGACCACCACGAGGACGTCGACACGGGAGGTGTCGATGTCCTTCAGCCAGCCTCCGCGCAGCTCGAACATGTGTAGCCGCACGACGAGCCGCTGGTCCGGGCGGACTCGCTGGGAGAACCACACCGCGTTCGGCCCGGCCCACTCGCACACCACGACGTCGGCCCAGTCCAGCAGCTGCTGGGAGGCGGACTCGTCGTGCTCGTGGAGGGTCTCCCATTGGTCGATGCGCAGCTCCACGTCGGGATCGGCCTGCAGCATGTCCACGAGCTCGCCGGCGAACTTGAGGTCGTGGGCGGCCAGCAGGACCTTGGTCCGGTGGCCGGACGGCCGAGCGGACGCGCGGGGTCGCTCCGCGGCGCCCACCCGCTCGAGGATCCGGCGCAGCGCCTCGGCCCGCCGGGTCATGCGGTAAGGCTCCGCCGCCGCCAGCACGTGGGCGGACAGCTCGGCCAGGTGCGGCTGGGCGGCGGCCAGCCGCTCGGCGATCTCCTCGGGGCCGTCCGCCAGGGCGTCCACGAAGAGGGGGTAGTCCCTGCCCAGGAGGTCCTCGTGGATGGTGGTGCGGTTGACCAGCGGGGGCACGCCCAGGGCGCAGCTCTCCAGCACCTTCGTGGAGATCTCGAGGGAGAGGTCGAGCGCCGGTGAGCGCCACCCCAGGGAGACGTGGGAACGGGCCATCGCGGTCATGCTGTCGGCGCGGCTCAGCGCGCCCGTCCAGGTGATGCCCGGTGCCGGGGAGTCCAGCAGCCCCAGCATCCTGGCGGACCATCCCGGGTGCTTCGGCTCCCGGTGCACCTTGTCCCCCACCATGGTCAGGCGTGCGTCGAGGCCGCGTCCGCGGAGCGCCTCGAGGATCTGGGGCATGCGGTCGGTGCGCCAGTCATGGGCGAACTTGCCCGCGTACACGAGGTGCATCTCGCCCTCGGCGCGCTCCTCGGCCGGGAGGGGCCGCACGTCGTCGGGCACCATCGGGGAGAGCAGCTCGGTGCGCCCCGCCGCAGCGGGCACCAGGGCCTCGAGGACGGCGCGGGCGTGCTCGGTCTGGGCCAGCATGAGCCGGCTGCCCTCGGCCACGCGGCTGACCCGGCGGATCAGGGCGTCCGGGAACCCGCCGCCGATGTAGCCGTACTCGGTGATGTAGGACCACAGCTTCCCCTTGAGGCGGCCCCGCTCGACGAGCTCGAGGCACATCTCGCTGCCGCGGACGAGCACGACGTCGAAGTCCAGCTCGGCGTCGAGCGCCTCCAGGGCCTCGGCCGCGCGGGTGTGGGACATGCCGTCCTCCCCGTGACGCACGCGCGCCTCGTGGACCGTCACGCCCCGCAGCCGGCGCAGGGGTCCGCTCAGCAGGTCCCTCGTCTCCGGGGCCTTGAGCTGCACGTGCACCTGGGCACCCGTGAGCGCGAAGGTCTCGGCCAGGGAGGGCAGCCAGATGGCCGAGCCATCCATCACGTTGAGGTTGACGTCCCCGTAGAGCAGGACACGCACGGCGGACACGTTCGAGGCGGGGATCTCAGGCATGGGCGGTCTCCTCGGCGGCGGTGAGCAGGTCGGCGATCCCGTAGGGCGCGTCGCCCGGATCCTCGGAGAAGTGGACCGGCGCGCGGCGCGATCCCGGGTGGAGGGGCATCAGGGTGGACTGGCGCTGGAGCAGCAGGGCGCCGATCTCGAAGCGCTGGTCGCCGCGGACCACCAGCCAGCAGGTGGCCCCGCGTCGGGAGGCGGCGCGCACGGCGGTCATGAGCTCGAGCAGGAGCGCGACGCCGGATGTGGTGAGGGCGCCCGCCCACAGGCCGGTGAACGCCTCGAGGTCCACCACGACGGTCTCCGCCCGCGTGGCCACGGCCACGCTGGTGCCCGGCTGGAGGGCCACCACGCGGTAGCCGTCGGCCTCGAGGGAGGCGCGCAGGTCGGAGGCGAGGAGACCGACGACGGTCCGGTGCCCGGCCTCGGACCGCCCCGTGTCCACGATCCCGAGGGCCCGTTCGAGCCGGTCGCTCGCGTCCGGGTCCGTGCCGATCGCGGCCGCCCCGCGGCCGGGCACGCCCTTGGCCGCGGTGCTGGCCGCGGCTCCTCCGGCGAGGCCGAGGGCGTCGCGGGCGGTCTCGGCGTCCCTCTTGCCCGCCGCGCCCCACCGCACCCCGAAGACCCCGCGGATCTCCTGGGCGACGGGCTTGGGGAGCTGACGCAGCAGGAGGCCGCCGGTGCGGCGCAGTCGGACGCGTGCGTCCGGCGAGAGCGCGCGGGCGGCGCGCCGGAGGCCGCGCTGGATCTTGGGACCTGGCATGGAGGTGACCTGCTCTCCGAGGGGACGGGGGGACGGACGCGGAGGACCGGGGGGCACCTCGAGGGTAACAGCGCCGGTGGTCTCGCCCCGTGGACGCCGGCAGAACCCCGGGCGTCGGGCGGCGCGCGGAGGACTCAGCGCGCGTCGGCGAGCGCCCGCAGCAGGCGCTCGTACCGCGCGGACACGGCCCGCAGGTCCGCGTGCGCGGCCACCCATGCCCGGGCCCCGGTGCCCACGTCCGTGCGGGCGGGGTCGGCGGCAAGGGCGGCGAGGTGGGCCACGAGGTCCTCGGTCCGCGGGCCCACGACGTCGGCACCGCCGGCGTCCTCGAGGGTGCGGGCGGCCTCGCCCGTGACCATGCCGGTCACGTGCCGGCCCACCGCGAGCACCTCGTAGGTCTTGGAGGGCACGGTGTGGCGGAAGCTGGGCCAGTCGGCGCGCAGGGCGACCACCAGGGTGTCCGCCCACGCGTACTGGGCGGCCACGTCCTCCCCCGCCACGGGACCGAGGATCTCCGCGGCGCCGCCGAGCCGGGCGTCGAGCGCCTCCAGGTCCTCCCGCCGGGTGCCCTCCCCCACGATCCGCACCCGGACGCCCGGGTGGCTCGCGCGCAGGGCGGCCGCGGCCTCCACGAGGCGCTCCAGACCCTGGCTCTCCCCCAGGTTGCCCAGGTACAGCACGTGCAGCTCGCCGGCGGCCCGCTCCCGCCGCGGCGCCACCGCCAGGCGGGCCAGGTCCACGCCGTTGCCCAGGGTGCGGACCACCCGCACCCCGCGCCCGCGCAGCGTCTCCGCGAAGCCGTCCGTGACGGTCACCACCAGTCGGGCCGCGCGCTGGCCGCCGGTCACGACACGCTCCATCGCGACGCCCAGCAGGCCCTGGTGCACCCCGGCCTCGTGGGCGAGATCCGGCCAGGCGTCGCGCATCTCCAGCACGAGGGGGCGGCGCCAGAGGCGGGAGAGCACGACGCCGGGCACCACCACGGGCAGGGCGGGCACGGTGGCCACCACCACGTCCGGGCGTCGGGTGGCCATCCCACGGGGGATGGCGAGCAGCGCGTGCACCACCGCCTCGGCGAAGCGGCCGTTGCGGCCGGCCTCCCCCAGGGGCAGGCGAGGCGTGGGCAGGACGTGTTCGCCGTCGGGCCCGGCGAAGGGGCGCACACCCCCGGGCGCGACGACGTCGACGTCCCAGCCCGCCGACCGCAGCGCCGCCACGACCGCACCCCAGCGACGCGCGGGCGGGGTGCGCTCGGGCCGGTAGGAGTGGGAGACCAGCAGGAGGCGGGGGCGGCGCGGCTCAGTCGTCACAGGGGTCCTCCCCGAGGGCGGGTGCGGGCGTGGTGCCGGTCAGCAGGGTCAGCACGGGGGCGGGCCCGCCGGCGGCCTGGGCCTTCTTCTCCTTCTGGGGCTCGTGCTCGTCGACATAGCGCTGGACGTCGTCGTCCGCGAGGGCGGAGCGCAGGTCCGCCAGCTTGTCCTCGTCGAGCTCGACGATGGCGTCGCCGTTCGGCCCCTCCGCGAAGCCCTTGCGAGGCACCGTGAACATCTCGACGTCCTCGCCGCGGACGTCGCGCAGCTGCCACGCGAGCGAGGCGATCACGCCCGACGTGAGCCCCTCGTCCACACCGAGGTGGTCGGAGAACGTGGCGACGACCTCGGTGGTGCGGGCGGGATTGCCCAGGATCTGCGGGCTGAGGAAGCGGTCCATCGCCCCGGCCAGGTAACGCTGCTGGTTCTTCACGCGGGTGACGTCACCGTCGTCGAAGGCGTGCCGTTCGCGCACGTAGCGCAGGGCGGCGGTGTCCTGCAGCAGGATGTGTCCGCGCGGGTAGTACGAGGGGTTGGCCTGACCGGAGGAGAAGGCCTGCGGGTTGCAGACCTCGACGCCGCCCAGCGCGTTCGTCACGCCCCGGAAGCCCTGGAAGTCGACCTCCAGGACGTGGTGGATCGGCACTCCCAGCAGCAGCTCCACCGTGTCCACGGCGAGCGCGTAGCCGCCCGTGTCGAAGGCCGAGTTGATCTTCGCCTCACCGTGGCCGGGCACGGTGACCCACGAATCCCGCAGCACGGACATGACGTAGACCTGGCGTCGGTCCGCGGGGATGTGCACGAGCATCATGGTGTCCGAGCGCTGGCCCATGTCCTGCTCGCCCTCGCCCTCGCGGGAGTCGGAGCCCAGGACGAGCACGTTCAGCGGGCCGTTGCCGGCCGCCTGCTCGAGCGCCCCCACGTCCACCGTCTGCCGGTGGTCGTCGAAGGTGCGCCCGAGCGAGCCCGCGTACCAGGCGCCCAGACCGAGCAGCGCCGCGAGCAGGACGGCGAGCACGCCGACGACCCACGGCCAGCGCCGGCGGCGCCGCGCGACCGGCGGGGCGTCGTCGCGCGGGGACGCGGGGCGCGGCAGGGGCTCGGGCGTCCAGGACGCGGCCGGGGGATGGCTCACTCGTGTCTCCTGCTCGAGGTCGGGGGTCAGCCCAGTCTACGGACGCCTCGTCAGGCGTCGGCCGCCGCGGCCCGGCGACGGCGGGGCGTCGGCTGGCAGCGCGGGCACAGGTGGCTCGCACGGTTCATGAACGGCACGCGGACGATGCGGGAGTCGACCCCCTCGGCGGCGCAGCGGCGACACGGCTGCCCGGTGCGCCCGTAGGCCGCCAAGGAGCGGGCGAAGTAGCCCGATCGCCCGTCCACGTTGACGTAGAGCGCGTCGAAGCTCGTGCCCCCCACCTCCAGGGCCCGGCGCATCACGTCCTGGACGGCCGCCATGAGGCGCAGCGTGTCCGCCCGGCGCATGCGCTCGGTCGGGCGCTCGGGGTGCAGGCGGGCGCCCCACAGGGCCTCGTCCGCGTAGATGTTGCCGATCCCGGAGACCAGCGACTGGTCCAGCAGCGCGCGCTTGAGGGTGGAGCGGCGGCGCGCCAGGCGCGCGTGCACGGCCGCGGGGTCGAACAGGGGGTGCAGCGGGTCCAGGGCGATGTGGGCGGCCGTGGTGGGGATCCGCTCGCCGCCGGCGGCGTCGTCGGGCCGCAGCGCGTCGAGCCACCAGCCGCCGAAGATCCGCTGGTCCACGAACCGCAGCTCGCGGGCGGAGCCGTCCGCCGCGGTGACGGGCAGGCGCAGGCGCAGGTGTCGCTGGTCGGCGGCCCCCGGTTCGTCCACGAGGATCTGCCCGCTCATCCCCAGGTGCACGACGACGGCGTCGTCGCCCTCGGCCAGGGGCAGCCAGAGGAACTTGCCGCGGCGAGCCGGCTCGGCCAGCTGGGCGCCGCGCAGCCGCTCCCGGAGGGCGTCCGCACCGCCGGGGCTGCGACGCAGCGAGCGGGGGTCGAGGACCTCGAGCTCCGCGGCGACGGCGTCCGTGGCCCACCGGGCCAGGCCGCGCCGGACGACCTCGGCCTCGGGCAGCTCCGGCACGGGCTCAGCGCCCCGCGGCCGGCAGATCCGCCTCGAGGGCGGGCCACGAGGCGGCCGCGGCGTCCCGCTCGGCCTGCTTCTTGGAGCTGGCGACGGCGGAGCCGTACTCGCGCTCGCCGACGACGAGGGTGGCCCGGTAGCGGGGGTCGTGCGCGGGGCCCTGACCCTCGATCGCGTAGCGGACGGCGCCGAGACCGTGCCGGCTGGCGGCCTCGGCCACGACCGTCTTCCAGTCGGTGCTCTCGCGCAGCAGGTCCGGCTCGTCCAGCAGCGGCACCACGTGGCGGTGCACGAGTGCGGCCGCGGCCACAGCCCCGTGGTCCACGTAGACCGCGCCGATGAGCGCCTCGAGGGTGTCGGCGAGGATCGAGTCCTTGTCCGCCCCGCCGGTGCGGCGCTCCCCCGTGCCCAGGCGCACGAACGGGCCGATGCCGATCCGGCGCGCCACCTTCGCCAGGGCACGCGTGGACACGACGGCGGCCCGGCGGCGCGCGAGGTCGCCCTCGGCCAGGTCCGGGTACACCGTGAAGATGTGGTCGGTGACCACGTAGCCCAGCACCGAGTCCCCGAGGAACTCGAGGCGCTCGTTGGTGGGCAGCCCGCCCTGCTCGTAGGCGAACGAGCGGTGCGTCAGAGCGCGTTCGAGCGTCTCGGCGGTGATGTGCACGCCGAGACGCTCGAACAGCTCTTCTGGCTCGGGCGCGGGCTCAGGCCCGCGGCGAGCCGATGGGGACGCCATCTCAGGCGTCGGCGACCTTACGGCCCTTGTACTCGAAGAACAGGGGGGTGCCGGCGGCGTCGGTCTTCAGCTCGGCCTGGTGGGGCAGGCGGTACGAGACACGACCGTTCTCGACGGACTTCACCAGGGCGGGCGCGGTGGCCTTCCACTGCGACCGGCGGGCACGGGTGTTGGCACGGGACATCTTCCGCTTCGGGACTGCCACGACTATCTCTCTTCTGTCTCGGTGATGGAGGTCTCTGAGGTGCCCGCGAGGTGGGCCAGGGCGGCCCAGCGCGGGTCCACGCGCTCGTGGGCGTGCCCCTCGGGCGCGTCCTCGAGGCGGATGCCGCAGTCGGCGCACAGGCCCTCGCAGTCCGGCCGGCACAGCGGCTGGAACGGAAGGGCGATGACCACGGCGTCCCGGAACACGGGTTCCAGGTCCACGGTCTCGCGCACCACGAGCGGCTGCTCGCCGGCGTCGTCCTCGGACGTGCCGGTGAGGTACAGCTCCTGCAGGTCCACGGTGATCCCCTCGTGCAGCGGGCGCAGGCAACGGCCGCACTCGCCCTTCAGGGTCGCGTCCGCGGTGCCGGTGACGAGGACTCCCTCGTGCACCGACTCCAGACGCAGGTCCAGTTCGACGGGGTCCCCCTCGGGGATCCCCAGCAGCGGCGTGGAGACGCCCGCGGGGGCGGGCCACTCGGCCGTCAGCTCGCGCTGGACTCCGGCCCCGCGCGTCAGATCGCGCACGGGGATCACCCACGGCGAGTCGGCGCCGTGGTGCTGGATGCTGTCCATGGTCGCTCCTCTCGGCGGGTGGGACGGCGGGGGTACACGGCCCGTCCGCACGCCCTCTGCGGGGATGCGATGCGGCCTGGACACGGGTCCAGCCACGACGGACCGACAGCCCATCCTACCGGGTGGGTCCGCCTCGGCCAAAGCCAGCGGCGGTCCGCGCGTCGCCGGCCCGGCTCAGAGCCCGGCGGTGAACTCCCGGAGCCAGGCCCGCAGGTCGGCCCCGAGGTCCTCGTGCCGCGTCCCGAACTCGATGACCGCCTGCAGGTAGCCGAGCTTGTCCCCCGTGTCGTAGCGGCGGCCGTCGAAGACGACGGCGTGCACGCCGCGGCCCTCGCCCTCCTCCGTGGCCAGCCTCTGCAGCGCATCGGTGAGCTGGATCTCCCCGCCGCGGCCGGGCGGGGTCTCGTCCAGCACGTCGAACACCTGCGGGACCAGCACGTAGCGGCCGATGATCGCGAGGGTGGAGGGGGCGTCCTCGCGGGCCGGCTTCTCCACGAGGTCGGTGACGCGGACGACGTCGTCGCCCTCCCCCGGCACGGCCTCCACCGCGGCCACGCCGTAGGCCGAGACGGCCTCCTCCGGGACCTCCATGAGGGCGATCACGGAGCCGCCGAGGCGCTGCTGCACGTCGATCATGCGCTCGAGCAGCGCCTCGCCGTCGCCGATGATGTCATCGCCCAGCAGGACCGCGAACGGCTCCTCGCCGACGTGGCGGCGTGCGCAGTTCACCGCGTGGCCGAGCCCGAGGGCCTCGCCCTGACGGACGTAGTGGATGTCCCCCACCAGGTCCGACTCGCGGATCTGCGAGAGCCGCGTGGCGTCGCCCTTGCGCTCCAGCGCGGCCTCCAGCGCGGGATGGCGGTCGAAGTGGTCCTCGAGGGCCCGCTTGTTCCGGCCCGTGATCATCAGCACGTCCGCCAGGCCCGCACGCCGGGCCTCCGACACCACGTATTCGATGGCCGGGCGGTCCACCACCGGCAGCATCTCCTTCGGCATGGCCTTGGTGGCCGGCAGGAAGCGGGTGCCCAGGCCGGCGGCCGGGATCACGGCCTTGCGGGTGCGGGGGCGGGAGGGGGGCGGGACGGTCATCGGCGGTTCTCCTGCGGTGGATGCGGTGGGACGAGCGAAGGGATGGCCCGCGGGTGGGCCGGGCGGGGTCAGGCCCCGCCGTCGAGGCCGCGCAGGACCGCGGCCGGGACGAGCTCGGCGACGTCGCCGCCGAGTCCATGGACCTCCTTGATGAGCGAGGAGGACACGTGGGTGTACCGGGCGTCGGCCGGGAGGTAGACCGTCTCGACCCCGGTCAGGTGGCGGTTCATCGCGGCCATCGGGGCCTCGAACTCGAGGTCGGCGCCGCCGCGCAGCCCCTTGACGATCGCGTCCGCGCCGATCTGTCGGCAGAACTCGGCCAGCAGGCCCGGGCCCATGGGCCGGACCGCGACACCGGCGAGGGAGGACACCGTCGCCTCGATCATGGCGATGCGCTCGTCCACGCTGAAGCGGTACGTCTTGGCCGGGTTGGAGGACACGGCGACCACCACCTCCTCGAAGAGGTTCGCGGCTCGCGCGATCACCTCGACGTGCCCCTTGTGGAGGGGATCGAACGAACCAGGGCAGACGGCACGACGCATGGGTGCCAGCCTAGCGGGGGCCGCGCCGAGCGGCGACGGACGCCCGTCCGGTCCGGCACCGGCGCGTCGCGGTGGTGACGGACGCGGCATGCGCCGCCGTGTGCGGTCCGCGGCGATGGGTACAGTGCGGCCATGGACGGAACCCAGCCCACCCCCGGAGCAGCACGGCACGACGTCGACGTGGACGCGCCGTGGCGTCGCACGGCGGCGGCCGCGGGCCTGCTCGGCGACGCCGGCCCCGTGCCCACGGTGTTCGAGACGATGACGGGCCTCGCCGTCGAGCACGGGGCCGTGAACCTCGGCCAGGGCTTCCCCGACGCCGACGGCCCCGACGCGCTGCTGCGGCTGGCGGCCGACGCCGTGCTGGTGGGCCCCAACCAGTACGCCCCCGGCACGGGCGACCCCGCGCTGCGGCAGGCCGTCGCGGAGCACCGCCGGCGCCACTGGGGCGTGACGGAGGACCCCGCCACGCAGGTCATGATCACCACGGGCGCGACCGAGGGCATCGCCGCGACGGTCCTGGCGTTCGTGCGCCCGGGCGACGAGGTCGTCACGGTCGAGCCGTTCTACGACTCGCACGCCGCCACGATCGCCCTGGCCGGCGGCCGTCACGTGAGCGTGCCGGTGGAGGCGCCGGACTTCCTGCCGGACCCGGCACGGGTGGCGGACGCGATCACCGACCGCACGCGCCTGCTCATCGTGAACACGCCGCACAACCCCACGGGCGCGGTCTATCCGCGGGAGCTGCTCGAGGAGCTCGTGGCCCTGTGCCGGTCCCGGGGCGTGCTGATCCTCGCGGACGAGGTCTACGACCACCTCGTCTACGAGGGCGAGCACGTCAGCCTGCGCTCGGTCGCGGGCGCCGAGGACATCGCCCTGACGGTCTCCAGCGCGGGCAAGGCGTTCGCGGTCACCGGCTGGAAGGTCGGCTGGCTGACCGGCCCGGCCGAGCTCGTCGGGGCCGCGCGCGCCGTCAAGCAGTTCCTCACCTACTCCTCCGGCCCCGCCTTCCAGCGCGCGCTGGGTGCCTACCTGCCCACCGACGACGCCGAGCGGCACCTCGCCGGCCAGCGCGAGCGGTACCGCGACGCCCGGGATCGGCTCGTGGCGGGCCTGCGCGAGGCGGGCCTGGACCCGGTCGTCCCGGCGGCGGGCTACTTCGTCGTCGTGGACCTCGCCCCGTGGGGTGTGACGGACGCGGCCGAGGCCGCGGTGCGGTGGACGCGTGAGGCCGGCGTCACGGGCATCCCCGTGGGCGCGCTCTGCCGCCCGGACGGGGGCCACCTGCGGTCCTGGCTGCGGCTGGCGTTCTGCAAGTCACCGGATGCGATCGACGAGGCGATGCGCCGCCTGGCCGAGGCGGCCCCGCGGCTGCGCGCGGCCTGACCCCCGACGCTTTCGTTGACGAAACGGCGGCCCCCGGAGCACTTTCGTTCGGGAAACGGCGGTCTCCGGAGCATTTTCGTTCGGGAAACGGCGGCGCCGTGCTCGCGGTTCCGTGCTGAGCCCAGTCCGTTCCGCCCTCCCGTCTCCCCAGTGAGAACGGGACGAGACGCCGCCGTTTCCCGAACGAAAACGGGCCGAGACGCCGCCGTTTCCCGAACGAAAGCGGGTGGGCGGGGTCAGCGCTCGTCCTGCCAGAGGTACAGGGCGGTCTCGCCGTAGACGCGCACCTCGACCTCCTCGAGGCCGCGCGGCCGGCGCGGCGCCGCGTCCCGGGCCGCCCGCTCGAGCACGAGCAGCCCGCCCGGGGCGAGCCGCTCGGCCGCCGCCTCCACCACGGCCTCGAGCGGCGGGCCGGCGACCGGGTACGGCGGGTCGGCCAGGATCAAGTCCACGGACGCGGTTTCCGCCGCGAGCGCCTGCTCCACGCTCCCGGCGCGCACGCGCACGACGTCGGCCCCGCGCGCCCGGTTGACCAGCGCGGCGTTCGCGCGGCACGCGGTCACGGCCTTCCGGTCCCGCTCGACCAGCAGCACCGATGCCGCTCCGCGGCTGGCGGCCTCGCACCCCAGGGCGCCGGAGCCGGCGTAGAGGTCGAGCACGGCCGTCCCGTCCAGCCAGTCGCGGGCCTCGAGCCAGGAGAACAGGGCCTCCTTGGTGCGGTCCGTGGTGGGGCGCGTGCCGGTGCCGGGGACGGCGGTCAGGGGCCGCCCGGCGGCCGCGCCGGCGATGATGCGGGACATGGCTCAGCCCTTCTCGAGGTAATCAACGGCGGTGAGGTGCTCGGACTCCCAGCGGGCCACCTCGGCGGCGAGCGCCGGGTGGGCGGAGAGCCCCGGGCCGGCCGCCATGACCTGCGCGACGGCGTCGGCGGCCACGGCGATCAGCGGGGCGTCGGCGATGACGTCCACGTGGTGCAGCCCCGAGGCCAGCCCGGACTGGGCGGCGCCGAGCACGTCGCCGACGCCGCGCTGGGCGAGGTCCTCCTGCGCGATGCGCATGCCGTCCTGCTCCTGGGCCAGGACCTCGAGCCGGCGCAGCGACGGGTGCCCGTCCGGCAGGCGCGTGGCCAGCAGGCAGACCGCCGCCCCGGGCCCGCGGCCCACGCGGCCGCGCAGCTGGTGCAGGGTGGACAGGCCGAAGTCGTCGGCGTCGAGGATCGCCATGACCGTCGCGTTGGGCACGTCCACGCCCACCTCCACGACGGTGGTCGCCACGAGCACGTCCGTCGCCCCGCGCGCGAAGGCCTGCATCGCCGCGTCCTGCTCGGCCTGGTCCATGCGCCCGTGCACGGCGTCGATCCGCAGCCCCGCCAGCGCCGGGAGACCCCGCAGCCGGGGTGTCATCTCCTCCACGTTGGCGTGGCCCGGGTCGGTGTCGTCGGGGTCGATGCGCGGGCACACCACGAACGCCTGGTGGCCGGCCGCCACGTGCTCGGCGATCAGCTCCCACACCCGGCCGATCACGCGCGGGCCGTGGGCCATCCGCGCCACGTGCGTGGTGACCGGCTGACGCCCCGAGGGCAGCCCCTCGAGCACCGACAGGTCCAGGTCGCCGAACACCGTCATCGCCACGGAGCGCGGGATGGGCGTGGCGGACATGACGAGCAGGTGCGTGCCGGGGTTGGCCCGCCGCAGGGCCTCGCGCTGGTCCACGCCGAAGCGGTGCTGCTCGTCGACGACAGCCAGGGCCAGCTCGGCGAAGCCCACCTTCTCGGAGAGCAGCGCGTGCGTCCCCACGGCGATCCCGGCCTCGCCGGAGGCCAGGGCCAGCAGCGCCTCGCGGCGCGCGGCGGTCTTGAGCGAGCCGGTGACCAGCGCGACCCTCGTGGCCGGGCCGTCGCCGGCCCCGAGGGTGCCGGCCTCCGCGAGCGGGCCCATCAGGCGCAGCAGGGCACGGTGGTGCTGCGCGGCGAGCACCTCGGTGGGCGCCACCAGGGCAGCCTGGCCGCCGGCGTCCACGACCTGCAGCATCGCCCGCAGGGCGACGAGCGTCTTACCCGCGCCCACGTCCCCCTGCAGCAGCCGGCTCATCGGGGCGTCCCGGGCCAGCTCGGCGGACAGCTGCTCCCCCACCGCCACCTGGCCGGGCGTCAGCGCGAACGGCAGGCGGGCGTCGAGGGCCTCGAGCAGGCCCCCGGGCCGCGGCGGGCGGGGCACGGCGGGCACCGCCCGCTCCCGGTCCCGGCGCCAGGCGAGCGCGGCCTGGACGAGCAGCGCCTCACGCAGGGCGAGCGCGGTCCGCGCCGGGCCGGTGGCGGCGACGTCGTGAGGGGCGTGCAGGTCCCGGTACGCCTGGGCGGTGCCCGGCAGCGGCGCGTCCAGGTCGAGCGCCGCGGCGGCCTCCGCGCGGATCCGCTCGGTGAGCAGCTCGGGGATCCGTCCCAGGTCGACGGTCTCGAGCACCCGGGCGACGGCGGAGCGGACCGTCCACGACGGCAGCTTCCCCGTGGCCCGGTAGAGCGGGACCGGTCGCACGTCCACCTCCCCCGGGGCGACGTCGTCGTCCAGGAGGGCGAAGTCCGGGTTGTTCAGCGTGATCCGGCCGCGGTACTCGGTCGTGCGGCCCTGGAACATGGCGGTCATCCCGGGGGCGAGGCGGCGGCGGGCGTCGTGGCCGTTGAAGAAGGCCATGGACAGGCTCGCCCCCGGCACGCCGGCCACGGACGGGTCAGCGACGGTGACGTCCACGATGAACCCGGGCCGGCTGTGCATGCGCCGCGTGGTCACCGACTCCACGACGGCGACGACGGTCACCTCGGCGTCGTGCGGCAGCACGGCGATGGGGGTGAGCTCGCCGCGCTCGATCCAGCGGCGCGGCACGTGGTCCAGCAGGTCCCCGACCGTGGTCAGCCCGAGCTCCTTCTCGAGGCGGGCGGGCAGCTTCCCGCCCAGCACCTCGGACAGGGGCAGCTCGGTGACGGGGGCCTCAGCGGCCATGGCACCCGTCCGGTGCGGCGTCGCCGTGCGACGGCCCGGCCAGGTCGGTGACGGCCAGGCCCTCGACGTCGCCGGCGGCCCGCAGGGGGCCGATCGCGTCCTCGGCGCGGGGCACGTGCACGTGGACCCGCCACGGCACCCGGCCGTGCGCGTCACGGGCGGTCCCGACGGGGGCCAGGATCACGGCGTCCCCCACCTCCGTCAGCCGACGGCGCAGCTCGGCCGCGGCGAGCGGGGTGAGCGTCAGGGTGCCCATCACCTCGACGGCCCCCTCGGCCGGCGCCTCCGCCGCGGCGGCAGGCTCGGCCTCCGCGGCGTGGGCGCCCTCGCCGTAGCCGGGGAGGGCGGTGGCCAGCTCCTCGTCCACGGGCGTGCCCGTCACGACGGCGCGCAGCGCCTCGAACACCCAGAGCAGCCCGACGGCGCCGGCGTCCACGACGTGCGCCCGGGTCAGCGGGGCGAGCAACGACTCGGTCTCCTCCACGGCCTGCACGCAGTCGGCCAGCATGAGGGTCACGGCCGGGCCGAGCCGCACGGCCGGGTCCGCGTCCCCGGCCACCGCAGGCGTGTCGGGGGCCTGGGTGGACGAGCGCGCGAGGCTGCGGGCGGCCGCGGAGAGCACCGTGAGGATCGTCCCCTCGCGCGGATCCGACAGGGCCTGTCGGGCGGCCCGGTCGGCGGCTCCGAACGCCGCCGCCAGGGCGAACGCGTCGACGCGCGCCCGGCCGCGCAGGGGCTCGGCCATCCCCGCCAGGCTGACCGCGAGCAGCATGCCCGAGTTGCCCCGGGCGGAGTCCAGCGCGGCCGCGCCCGCGTGCGCGAGCACGGCGCCGGCGTCGTCCTGTGCGGGGCAGGCGTCGGCCGCGGTGCGGGCCGCCGTCAGCGTGGCCAGCATGTTCGTGCCCGTGTCCGCGTCCGGGACCGGGAAGAGGTTCAGGGCGTCGAGCCGCGGCGCGGCCCGGCCCACGAGCTCCTCCGCGAGCGCGAGCCAGTGCGGCACCAGCGACGGCCGGGGCGGCGTGCTCACGGCGCCACGGCCTCCCCCAGGGTGCCGGTGCGGATGCCCTCGCCCAGGCGGGCGATCGCCGCCCAGTCCGGCCACACGACGTCCTCGCCGGTGTCCGTGTAGCCCACGCCCACGGACGGCACCGTGCTGGTCACGATCGGGGCGTCGCGCGCGTCGCGCAGGGACCACGCCAGGTTCGCGAGGGTGCTGGAGTCGAGCTCGTCGTCGAGGGTCAGGAACGGGGCGAACTCCTCGACGGCGGCCTGCACGCGGCTCGGGTCCGAGAGGGTGTCCCGCGAGAGGAACGCGGCCACGATGGCCTTGACCAGGCGCTGCTGGTTCTCCACACGGTCGAAGTCGCTGCGCGGCAGGTTGTACCGCTCCCGCGCGTAGGCCAGGGCCTTGTCCCCGTCCATCTGCACGGTGCCCGCGGGGAAGTCGATGCCGCCGGTCGAGACGAAGGCGCTGGGGTTGTCCACGCTGACGCCGCCCAGGGCGTCCACGAGGCCCTTGAAGCCGGCGAGGTCCACGGCGATCACGTGGTCCACGCGTGCCTGGAACATGTTCTCCGCGGTGGCCACCGTCAGCGGGATGCCGCCGTACTGGTAGGCGGCGTTGACCTTGTGGTCCCCGTGTCCCGGGATCGGCACCCACATGTCGCGCATGATGGACATGACCTGGATCTCGCTGCGGTCCCCGGGCACGTGGACCCACATGAGGGTGTCCGACCGGCCGGCGGAGTCACGGCCCTCCGCGCCCGCGTCCTCGCCGACGAGCAGCACGTCGAGGGCCTGCTCGTCCGCCTTCTCGTCCGCGTCCGGGGCGACGGGGCCCTGGGCGCCTTCGGCGGCCTGGTCCGCGTCCATGCCGGGCGGCGGCGCGGTGGGCTGCTGGGCGGACGCCCCCGCGGCGCCCGGGCGGCCCGACTCGGCGGGGAACGCGCCGCCGTCGAAGCGCTGGGTGTCCTGGTCGATGATCCGGGCGATCCCGCCGACGTACACCGCCGCCGCGATGCCCACGGCCAGCAGCGCCACGAGCACCACCGCCAGGGCGATCAGCCACGGGCGGCGACGACGACGGCGCCGCCCGACGGCGACGTCCTCCTGCGGGGGGCGGGGGCGGGGGTCCGCGGTGCTGCTCACGTGGGCTCCTGAGGCGGGGACGGGAACGGTCCCGCCCATGCTAGGGCACGGGCCCCCGCGGGTCCCGGCGCCGCACGTATCCTGGGCGGATGGAATCCCGCCGTCTGCGTCGTCTCGTGCCCCTCCTGACCGCGATCGCCCTCGGCGCCACGGCCTGCACCGGACGGGTGGCCACGGTGGAGGCCGCGCCCCACGCCGCTGACCCGGCGTGTGCCCCGGCCATGGTGGCCATGCCCGACGCCCTGGGCGACCTCGACCTGCGCCCCACCGACAGCCAGGCGACGGCCGTGTGGGGTGACCCGGCCGCCGTCGTCCTGCGCTGCGGCGCCGAGGTCCCCGGCCCCACCACGGACCGCTGCATCTCCGTGGACGGGATCGACTGGGTCATCCGGGACGAGGACGAGAACTGGCGGATCACCACCTACGGCCGCGACCCGGCCGTGGAGGTGCTGTTCGGCAAGGACCAGGCCAGCTCGGACACCGTGATGGTGGGCCTGTCCTCGGCGGTCGCGCAGATCGAGTCCAGCGGCGGCTGCGTCAGCGTGCAGGACGCCACACCCGTCGGCTGAGACCGGCGCGGGCCGCGTCAGTGCAGGCCGACGCCCCGCTCGAGGGCGAGGTCCAGCAGCTCCGAGATCAGATCGTCGTAGGACAGGCCCGTCCGCTCCCACATGGCCGGGTACATGCTGATGGGCGTGAAGCCCGGCATGGTGTTGATCTCGTTGACCACCCAGCGCCCGTCCGGGGTGAAGAAGAAGTCGCAGCGGCCGAGGCCGGACCCGTCCACGGCCTCGAAGGCGCGGATCGCCAGGGCGCGCAGTCGCTCGATCTCCTCCTCCGGCAGCTCGGCCGGGCAGGACAGCTGGGTGCTGCCGGTGTCCTGGTACTTCGACTCGAAGTCGTAGAACTGCGTCTCACCCTCGTCGTGGGCCACGACGATCTCCCCCGGCAGCGAGGCGCGCGGGGCGGCGGCGCCGTGCCCGTCGAGGACGGCGCACTCGATCTCGCGGCCGACGATGCCCGCCTCCACCACGACCTTGGGGTCGAAGCGACGGGCCTCCTCGACGGCGGCGCGCAGACCCGCGGGCTCGGTGACGCGGGTGATGCCGAAGGACGAGCCGGCGCGGGCGGGCTTGACGAACAGCGGGTAGGCGAGCGCCCCGGCGCGGGCGAGGGCCGCCTCCGGATCGCGCGCCCAGTCGCGGGCGGTGATGGTCTCCCACGGGCCGACCTCGAGGCCGGCGGCCTGGAAGGCGACCTTCATGAAGTGCTTGTCCATGCCGACCGCGGAGGCGAGCACGCCGCAGCCCACGTAGGGCAGACCCAGCGACTCGAACATGCCCTGGAGAGTGCCGTCCTCGCCCCAGGGGCCGTGCAGCAGCGGGAACACGACGTCCACCGGGCCCAGCGAGGAGCCGTCGGCCGCGGTCAGCTCGACGGTGCCGTCCGGCAGGGCGCGCAGGCTCACCGGGGCCTCGGGCTCCGGCACCTCCGGCAGGACGTCGCCGTCCAGGCGGAACGAGGCCACGTCCAGCTCGTCGTGCGACCACAGGCCGGAGCGGGCCACACCCACCGGCACGACGTCCCAGCGCTGACGGTCGGCCGCGTGCAGCACGCCCGCCGCGGTCACGCAGCTGATGGGGTGCTCGCTCGAGCGCCCGCCGAAGAGCAGGAGCACGCGGGGACGCGCGCCGGCGGCGGCCTCCGGGGCGGGGGTGGCGGTCATGCGGTGCGTCCTTCCGACTTCAGGTCACGGGCGAGCAGCAGCTCGGCGAGGCGGTCCACGGCCACGTCCCCGGCGACCACCCGGTCCATCAGCTCGCTGATGGGCATCTCCACACCGTGGGCGCGGGCGGCGTGCACGATGGCGGAGACGGACTTGATGCCCTCGGCCGTCTGGCTCATGGCGGCCACCGCCTCCTCCGCGCTGAGGCCGGTGCCGATGTGGCGGCCGGCCGTGCGGTTGCGGGAGAGGGGCGAGGCGCACGTGGCCACGAGGTCGCCCAGGCCGGCGAGCCCGGCCATGGTGGCCGGGTCGCCGCCGAGCGCGACGGCCAGCCGGGTGGTCTCGGCCAGGCCCCGGGTGATGACGGAGGCCTTGGAGTTGTCCCCCAGCCCCTGCCCGTCGCAGATGCCCACGGCGAGCGCGATGACGTTCTTCACCACACCGCCGATCTCCACGCCCACGACGTCGGTGTTCGTGTAGGGCCGGAAGGTCCGGCCGGCCGTGAGGGCGGCGATGCGCTCCGCCGTCGCGCGCGAGGCCGAGGCGACCACCGTGGCGGTGGGCTCGCCGCGCGCGATCTCGAGGGCGAGGTTGGGTCCGGAGACCACCGCGAACCGGTCCGGGCTGAGGCCCAGCTCCTCCGCGCAGACCTGCGACATCCGCGCGTCGGTGCCGCGCTCGAGGCCCTTGACGAGGGAGACCACGACGGCGTCCGGGGCCAGGTCGGCGCGCACGGCGTGCAGGGTCTCGCGCACGTGCTGCGCGGGCACGGCCACCACCACGACGCCGGCGCCCCGGACCGCCTCGGCGGCGTCGGTGACGGCGCGCACGCAGGTGGGCAGCGTGATGCCGGGCAGGTACTCGGGGTTCTCGTGTCGCTCGGTGATGGCCTCGGCGACCTCGGCCCGCCGGGACCACATCACGATCTCGGACGCGCGGGCGGGCTCGGGGCTGGTGCTCAGGCCCAGGACGCGGGCGAAGGCCGACCCCCAGCTGCCGGCCCCGAGGACGGCGACGGTGCGCGGATCGCTCATGCCCCGGCCACCCGCGCTCCGGCCGTGGGATCCCAGCGGCCCTCCGGGGCCGGTTCTCCGCGCAGCTCGGCGACCAGGTCGGTGATCGCGCCCATCATGCGGCCGGTGCCCTCGCGCAGGGTCCCCGCCGTCACGGGGCGGTCCCGCAGGTCCGCGAGGTCGACGGGCGCGCCGACCCGGATCCGGGCGGTCTTGCGCGGGAGGACGCGGAGGGAGCGGCCGCCGTACGGCAGCAGCTCCTGGATGCCCCACTGACCGACGGGGATGAGCGGGGCGCCGGTCTGCAGGGCGAGGCGCACGGCCCCGTTGCGCCCGGCCATGGGCCAGCCGTCGGGATCGCGGGTGACGGTGCCCTCCGGGTAGACGATGATCGCCCGGCCCGTGGCGACGGCCTCGCGGGCGGCGGCGAGCGAGCGGCCGCCGTCGCGGGTGCGCTCGACCGGGATCATGCGGGTGGCCTCGAGGACCTGCTTGAGCACGGGCACCTTCCAGAGCTCGGCCTTGGCGAGGAAGGTCGGCAGCAGGCCCTGGTTGTAGACCATGTGGGCCACGGAGAGCGGGTCCACCTCCGAGATGTGGTTGACGGCGAGGATCGCGCCGGTCTCGGGCAGGTGCTCGGTCCCCTCCCACACCTGGCGGACGAGGGCCCGCATCGCCGGTCGCACGATCACCCCCGGGATCACGTAGGGGGCCCGCGCGGTACGCGTCGGACGACCCCCCGCGGCGGCAGGGCTCTGCGCGTCCACGCCGCTCACCGGTCGCGTTCGGTCAGCTCGACGTCGGCGCCGAGGCCCTCGAGCTTCGCCATGAAGTGCTCGTAGCCGCGGTTGATGATCTCCAGGCCCGTCGCCGTGGAGGTGCCCTCGGCGGTGAGGGCGGCGATCAGGTGGGAGAAGCCGCCGCGCAGGTCCGGGATGTCGAACTCGACGCCATGCAGCGGCGTCGGGCCGGAGATCACGGCCGAGTGCAGGAAGTTGCGCTGACCGAAGCGGCACGGCACGGAGCCGAGGCACTCGCGGTGCAGCTGGATGGAGGCGCCCATCCGCACGAGGGCGTCGGTGAAGCCGAAGCGGTTCTCGTACACGGTCTCGTGCACGATGGAGACCCCCTTGGCCTGGGTCAGCGCCACCACGAGGGGCTGCTGCCAGTCGGTCATGAAGCCGGGGTGCACGTCCGTCTCGAGCACGAGCGGGTTGAGATCGCCGCCGGCGTGCCAGAACCGGATGCCGTCGTCGACGACGTCGAACTCGCCGCCGATCTTGCGGTAGGTGTTCAGGAACGCCGTCAGGTCGCGCTGCTCGGCGCCGCGGACGTAGATGTCCCCCCGGGTGGCCAGGGCGGCGGAGGCCCACGAGGCGGACTCGTTGCGGTCGGGCAGCGCGATGTGGTTGTAGCCGCGCATCTCGCTCACGCCCTCGATGCGGATGGTGCGGTCCGTCTGCACGGTGATGATCGCGCCCATCTTCTGCAGGACGGCGATGAGGTCGTGGATCTCCGGCTCGACGGCGGCGCCCTTGAGCTCGGTGATGCCCTCGGCCTTCACAGCGGTCAGCAGCACCTGCTCGGTGGCTCCGACGGAGGGGTACGGCAGCTCGAGCTTGGCGCCGTGCAGGCCCTTGGGGGCGGAGATGGAGATGCCGCCCGGGCGCTTGTCCACGACGGCGCCGAAGTTGCGCAGCACGGCCAGGTGGTAGTCGATCGGGCGGTCGCCGATCTTGCAGCCGCCGAGGTCGGGGATGAAGGCCTCCCCGATCGCGTGCATGAGCGGGCCGCAGAAGAGGATCGGGATGCGCGAGTCGCCGGCGTGGGCGTCGATCTCGGCGGTCAGGGCCGACTTCACCCCGGCCGGGTCCATCGTGATCCGCCCGGTCTCCTTGTCCCACTCCACGGACACGCCGTGGATCTCGAGGAGGGAGCTGACGACGTCCACGTCCTTGATCTCGGGGATGTTCCGGAGCACGGACGGCGAGTTGCCGAGCAGGGCGGCCACCATGGCCTTGGGCACCAGGTTCTTGGCGCCGCGCACGGTCACCTCACCGGTCAGCGGCTTGCCGCCATGGATGGTCAAGAGCTTCGCCATGCGCGTCCTTCCTCAGCGCGGCCGCAGGGCCACGGTCTCGGCCACTCCGCCGGAGCGGGGAGGTCTCTGAACGGGACCGCCCGCCGCGTGCGGCGGGCGGTCCCGGAATCGACTCCCAGCATAGGGCGTCGCCAGGCACGCGCGGCAATGGTGCGCTCCCGGCGCCGGCCGGTCAGCCGGCCGTGCGGGCCGGCAGGGTGGTGGGCTTGTACGCGGGGCGGTCCGCCTCATAGGCATCGATCTCGGCCTGGTGCCCCAGGGTGACGGCGATGTCGTCCAGGCCCTCGAGCAGCCGGCGACGGGTGTCGTCGTCGATCTGGAAGGGGGCGGTCACATCCCCGCACTCGACGGTGCGTGTGACGAGGTCCACGGTGACCGTGGTCCCGGGACGGTTCTCCAGCTCCTTCCAGATGCGTTCGACGTCCTCCTGCTCCACCTGGGCCGCGACGAGCCCCTGCTTGGCGGAGTTGCCGCGGAAGATGTCCGCGAAGCGCGGGGAGATCACGGCGCGGAAGCCGTAGTCCTTGAGCGCCCACACGGCATGTTCGCGCGAGGAGCCGGTGCCGAAGTCGGAGCCCGCCACGAGCACGGTGCCCCCGCTGAACGGCTCGGTGTTCAGGATGAAGTCGGGGTCCTGGCGCCAGCCGGCGAACAGGGCGTCCTCGAAGCCCGTGCGGGAGATCCGCTTGAGGTACACGGCCGGGATGATCTGGTCCGTGTCCACGTTCGAGGCGCGCAGCGGCACGCCGACGCCGGTGTGGGTGGTGAACTTCTCCATGGCTCAGGCCTCCTGGGGGGTGAGGGCGGGCAGGTCGGACGGGCTGGCGAGGCGGCCCAGCACGGCGGTGGCCGCGGCGACCACCGGGGACACCAGGTGGGTGCGCCCGCCCTTGCCCTGCCGGCCCTCGAAGTTGCGGTTGGAGGTGGACGCGCAACGCTCCCCCGGGGAGAGCTGGTCCGGGTTCATGCCCAGGCACATGGAGCATCCGGCGAACCGCCACTCGGCCCCGAAGTCCTCGAACACCCTGTCCAGGCCCTCGTCCATGGCCTGCAGACGCACGCGCGCCGAGCCCGGCACGACCATGACGCGCAGCCCCTCGGCCTTGCGCCGGCCCCGGACGACCTCGGCGAACGCCCGCAGGTCCTCGATGCGGGAGTTGGTGCACGAGCCCATGAACACGGTGTCGACCTCGACCTGCTTCATCGGGGTGCCGGGGGCCAGGTCCATGTAGGACAGCGCCTTGCGGGCCGCCTCCTGGGCCACCGGGTCGGCGAAGTCCTCGGGCGCGGGGACGGTGTCGTTCAGGCTCACACCTTGCCCCGGGTTGGTGCCCCACGTGACGAACGGCTCCAGCGTGTCCGCGTCGATGACCACCTCGGCGTCGAACTCCGCGCCCTCATCCGTGGCGAGGGTGCGCCAGTGCTCGACGGCGGCGTCCCAGTCGGCGCCCTCGGGGGCATGGGGCCGTCCCTTCAGGTAGGCGAGGGTGGTCTCGTCCGGGGCGACCATGCCGGCGCGGGCGCCGGCCTCGATGGACATGTTGCAGATGGTCATCCGGCCCTCCATGGAGAGGTTCCGGATGGCCTCACCGCGGTACTCGAGCACGAAGCCCTGGCCCCCGCCCGTGCCGATCTTCGCGATGACCGCGAGGATGATGTCCTTGGCCGTCACACCCGGGCGCAGCGTGCCGTCCACGGTGACCGCCATGGTCTTGAAGGGCTTCAGCGGCAGGGTCTGGGTGGCCAGGACGTGCTCGACCTCGGAGGTGCCGATGCCGAACGCCAGGGCGCCGAACGCGCCGTGGGTGGAGGTGTGGGAGTCGCCGCAGACCACGGTGAGGCCGGGCTGGGTCAGGCCCAGCTGGGGGCCGACGACGTGGACGATGCCCTGCTCGGCGTCGCCCAACGGGTGCAGGCGCACACCGAACTCGGCGCAGTTGGCCCGCAGGGTCTCGATCTGGGTGCGCGAGGTGGGATCCGCGATCGGCTGGTCGATGTCCAGCGTCGGGGTGTTGTGGTCCTCCGTGGCGATGGTCAGGTCGGGCCGACGCACCGGACGCCCGGCCAGACGCAGCCCCTCGAAGGCCTGCGGGCTCGTCACCTCGTGCACGAGGTGCAGGTCGATGTAGAGCAGGTCGGGGGTGCGGGAGGCGCCCTCGCCCTCGCCGCGCACCACCACGTGCTCGTCCCAGACCTTCTCGGCCAGCGTCCTGGGCCGCGTCGTCGCCGTCGTCATGTGCCGCACCTTCCTGCTCACGCACCTGTCGGTCGTCGCCCGGCGCGGGGCGCCGGTGCTCACGGACCACTGTGGGGCGCGGCGGGGCCGTTCTCGACCGCGCGGCGCGATATTCCATATCGTGAGATTTCGTCTCACATGCCGGACCTGACGCCGGCCGGCCCGGTCACATGCGACGCACACCGACACCCCCGGTCCGTCCGAGCAGTGAGACGACTACGATCACCCCATGACCACCGAGCCCGTGCGCCCGCCCACCGAGGACGACCTCATCGGCCCCTCGCTCCACCGGCATCCCAGCGGCGTCGGCGTGGTGGACAAGTCGGTGGCGATCCTCGACGCGCTCGAGTCCGGCCCGGCCACGCTCGCCCAGCTCGTCACTGCCACCGGGATCGCGCGGCCCACGCTGCACCGGCTCGCGGCCGCCCTCACGCACCACCGCATGGTGGGCAAGGACCTGCAGGGCCGCTACGTGCTGGGCACCCGCCTGGCCGAGCTCGCCTCCGCCGCCGGTGAGGACCGGCTCACCACGGCCTCCGGTCCGGTGCTGCTGTGGCTGCGCGACGCCACGGGAGAGAGCGCCCAGGTGTTCCGTCGGCAGGCGGACTCCCGCGTGTGCGTGGCCAGCGCGGAGCGGCCCTGGGGCCTGCGCGACACCATCCCCGTGGGCGCCCGCATGTCCATGAAGGCCGGCTCCGCCGCGCAGGTGCTCCTGGCCTGGGAGGACCACGAGCGGCTCGTCGAGGGACTGGCCGGCGCCGTGTTCACACCCACCGTCCTCGCGGCGGTGCGGCGGCGCGGCTGGGCCCAGTCCCTGGCCGAGCGCGAGCCCGGGGTCGCCTCGGTGTCCGCACCGGTGCGCGGCCCCAGCGGACGCGTCATCGCGGCGGTCTCGATCTCCGGCCCCCTCGAGCGGCTCTCCCGCCAGCCGGGCCGACTGCACGCGGACGCCGTCGTCTCCGCCGCGACGCGACTCACCGAGCTCATCCGCGCCGGCGAGGCCTGAGGCCCGCCCGCGCCACCGACGGGATGCGCCGCGGAGACACCCCGTTCTTCCCGCGTTCACCCGCGGGGCCTAGCGTCAGCCAGGTCCCCGACCGCCGCCCCCCGCACCACCGAGGAGTCCGCCGTGACCGAGACGACCGCGCCCGCCGCCCCCGCCGAGCAGGAGGCCGCGCCGCGGCTGTCCGTGATCGGCACGGGCTATCTGGGCGCCACACACGCCGCCTGCATGGCCGAGCTGGGCTTCGAGGTCCTCGGCGTGGACGTGGACCCGGCCAAGATCGAGCGCCTGGCCCGCGGCGAGGTGCCCTTCCACGAACCCGGCCTGCCCGAGCTGCTGCGCACCCACGTCGCCTCCGGGCGGCTGCGCTTCACCACCGACGTCGCGGAGGCGGCCCGCTGGGCGGACGTCCACTTCATCGGCGTCGGCACCCCGCAGAAGGTGGGCGAGACCGCGGCGGACCTGAGCTACGTGGACGCCGCCGTCGCCTCCCTCGCCGCGGCGATCGACCGCGACGCGCTGATCGTCGGCAAGTCGACCGTGCCCGTGGGCACCGCGCGTCGCCTGGCCGAGCTCGTGCGCACCGTGCGCGCGGAGGCCGGACTGCCGGGCGAGGTCGAGCTCGCCTGGAACCCCGAGTTCCTCCGGGAGGGCTTCGCCGTGAGGGACACGCTCACCCCGGACCGCCTCGTCATCGGCACGCACGGGCCCCGCGCCGAGGGCATCCTGCGCCGCGTCTACGCGCGGCAGCTCGCGGCCGACACCCCGTGGATCAGCACGGACCTCGAGACGGCCGAGTTGGTGAAGGTGGCCGCCAACGCCTTCCTGGCCACGAAGATCTCGTTCATCAACGCGTTCTCGGAGATCACCGAGAACGTGGGCGGGGACATCGGCACCCTCGCGGACGCGATCGGCCACGACGCGCGGATCGGACGCCGGTTCCTCAACGCGGGCGTGGGCTTCGGGGGCGGCTGCCTGCCCAAGGACATCCGCGCGCTCCAGGCCCGCGTCTCCGAGCTGGGCCTGGACCGGACCATGCGGTTCCTGGCGGAGGTGGACGACATCAACCTGCGCCGCCGTGACCGCGTGGTGGACCTGGCGGTGCAGGTGCTCTCCGCGGCTCGCGACGGCCGGATCCGCCGGGCCGAGGCCTCCGGGCCCGCCCCCACCCCCGCGAGCGTGCAGGTGCTCAACGGCACGCGGATCGCCGTGCTGGGCGTCACGTTCAAGCCGGACTCCGACGACGTCCGGGACTCCCCCGCCCTCGACGTCGCCAACCGTCTCTACACGGCCGGCGCCGACGTCCGGGTGTACGACCCCGAGGGCAACGCCAACGCGGCCGCCCGCTTCCCGCGGCTCGACTACGTGGACTCGCTCGAGGCGGCCGTGGACGGCGCCGAGCTGACCCTGCTGCTGACCGAGTGGCGCCAGTTCCGCGAGATGGATCCGGACGCCGTGGGCGCACGCGTGGCCTCCCGCCTGCTGATCGACGGGCGCAACGTCCTGGACGTCGCCGCGTGGCGCGAGCACGGGTGGGACGTCATCGGCCTCGGCCACCGCTTCGACCCGGAGCGACTCCTCCGCGCGGCCTGACCCGCCCGCGGACCCCGGCCCGGGCGTTCAGCCGGCGAACGGGTCCCAGCCGGACTCGGACAGGGGCCGGTGCCCGGCCGGCGGCCGGGCCCCGGCCGGCACGAGCCGGCCGATCCGCGTGAACCCCCGGGGCAGCTCGGTCTCGGGCCACGCCAGCCCCAGGAGGCCGTAGTCCTCGCCCCCGCCGGTCACGAGCGCCTCCGGGCTGGTCCCGGCCAGGGCGGCCACGCGGCGCAGGGGTGCGGCGGCCTCCGCCAGCCAGGCCTCGTCCAGCCACGGTGCCGGCGCGGGGCCGGCCCCGCCGGTGGCGGCCGCCATGCGGTGCGCGTCCTTGCCCAGGCCGTCGGAGACGTCCATGAGGGTGAGCAGGCCGGCCGTCACCGCGGCGGGCCCGAGGGCCAGCGGCGGGCGGGGTCGCAGCTGGGCGCGGACGGCGCGGGCGAGCTCCCGCGGTGACGGCCGGTCGGCGGCGGGGAGGGCGTCCGCCCGCCGCTCCAGCTCCGCGCGGTCGGTGAGCAGCAGGGTGAGCCCGGCGGCGGCCCACCCCGGCCCCGGGGGCGCGGCGGCCCGGGGACCTCCCGGCACCGCCTGGGCATGGACGAGGTCGGCGCCCTCGGCGAGCACGCGGTCCCGGTCCGCCGCGGCCGGCGTGCGGCACAGCACGCCGCCGGGGTGCGGGTCCCCGAGCACCGTCACCGCGGCGTGGACCCGTCCGCCGGTGCCCAGGTCGCCCCCGGCCACCCGGCAGTCCGGCGCGCCGAGGTGACGCACCGCGCCCACGATGCCCGCGGCGAACGACCGCACCCAGGCGACCGACGTCGTCGGCGGCAGGGTGAGGGCGGTGACGAGCGCGGAGGCGGTCCCGCCCATCGCGTTGACGTCCGAGAGGTTCTGGGCGACGGCCTTCCAGCCGGCGTCGTGGCCGCGGGTGCGGGGGCCGGCGGGCCAGCGGTGCAGGAAGTCCGTGCCCTCCCCCATCGCGTCCGTGGAGATGAGCGTCCCGCGGCGGGGCGCGGGCACGAGGGCGGCGTCGTCGCCCGGGGCGACGGTGCCGGCGGGCCAGTGGCCGTCCCGGGCGGCGGGGGCGAGCCCGGTCAGGACGACCTCCAGCAGCTCGGCCTCTGTGAGGTCGCCGACGGTCGCCCCCGCCGTGGCCGCGGGGTCGCACACCGTCATCGGCGGCCCCGCCGGACCGGGACGCCGGAGGCCCGGGCGAGGGCGTCGCGGAAGGCGTGGAAGCGGTCCACCTCGGCGCGCACCGGGTCGACGACGAGCCGTCGGCCGACGTCGGTGGTCGCCTCCTCGAGGCGGCGGCGCGCGCGGCGTCCCCGCGCCGCGGCGGTCCACCGGGTCAGGGGGATCGCCAGCAGGGCCAGCAGCACGCCGAGCGCGAGGCCGCCGACGAGCAGCAGCGTCGGGAGGGGGAAGCCCTCGACCGTGGGCGCGGGCGGCAGGGGGAACTGCAGGTACCCCGCCAGGGCGAGGACGCCCAGCCAGCCGGCGCCGACGACGGCGGTGAGGAGGGCGAGCCACTGCAGCACGTCCAGCACGGGGTGCCACCAGCTGCCCCGACCGGCCCCGAGGTCGGTGGCGGCGATCGCCTGGTCCACGGCGCCGGGGAGCTCCTCGGCGTGCTCCCGGCCCGCGCGGCGGATGGCGGCGGCCCACGGCTCGGAGGCTCCCGCGCCGGCCGCGGCGGCCAGCGTGCGGACCGCGCCGTCGACGACGGCCCGCTGGGTGCCCGAGCGCTCGGGCAGGGAGGTGCGGTGCAGCGCGGGGTCGCGGGCGACCTCGTCCCGGTCGCGGCGGGGGGCGGCGCTCTCGGGCATCAGGTGCAGGCGCCGCAGGGGGTCCGCGCGGAAGGAGTGCATCCAGCGCAGCACGGGCCAGCTGGTGCGCTTGGCCGAACGCAGCCGGTACGAGCCCTCGACCGCCCGGACGACGGCCGGCACGCCGCCGGCCACGGCCAGCTCGCGCCCGAGCCGCTGCTCGTCCCCGGGCCCGACGCCGGCCGGCTCGCCCTCGCCCGAGGCGGCGGCGAGGTCCGCGGCACGGGCCGCGACGTCCGCGCCCAGGCGCTCGGCGGCCGCGCCGCGCTGGGCGACGATCGCCGCGACCTGCCGGCCGACCTCCTCGAGGCCCTCCCCCGTGCGCGCGGACACGGGCAGCACCCGGACGTCGCCGAGGCCGTGGCCGGAGAGCATCCGGCGCAGCGAGGCCAGCACGACGTCCCGGTCCCGCACCGAGAGCCGGTCCACCTGGTTGAGCAGCACGAGGGTCACGGCCGCGTGCGAGCCCATGGTCGCCAGGAACTCGCGGTGCAGCACGGCGTCCGCGTACTTCTCCGGGTCCACGACCCACACCAGCACGTCCACGTGGCCGGCCAGCCGGGAGGTGATCTCGCGGTTGCCCCGCTCGACCGAGTCGATGTCCGGCAGGTCCAGCAGGATCAGGCCGGTGGCGTCGGCGCCGTCACGGCGGCCGAAGCCGAGGAACCCGGGGCGGCCGTCGTCGAGCACGGGGGCCTCGTCCAGCAGGTGGCGGCGGCGCACGCCGAGCCAGTCGAGCAGGGCGGCCGCGCCGCCGCCCTCGCCGGTGCCGTCGCCGTGCTCCGCGTCCGGGTCCAGCCCCTGTCCCCGGCCCACGCCCCAGACCGCGGCGAGCGGCTCGGACGTGGTGGGCCGGGTGGCGGCCACGCGGGCCAGGTCGCGGCCGGTGAGCGCGTTGAACAGGGAGGACTTGCCGGAGCCCGTCGCCCCGAAGAACCCGACCACGGTGTGCTCCGCGGAGAGTGCCTGGCGCTCCCCGGCCGCGCGCACGACGGCGTCGGCCCCGGCCACGACGTCCTCGGGCAGGCGGCCCGCGGCCAGCTCGGCGGCCTCACCGAGGGCGTCCAGGCGGGGGGCCAGGGCGGGGGTGTCGCGGCGGCTCATCGGGGCTCCTCCCCCGCCTCGGCGGCGGACGGGACGTGCTCGGGCCCGGTCGGGCCGTCGACGCCGGCGGCCACCCCTCGGCGCAACACCGGCACGAGGGCGCGCAGCTCCTCGGTGGCCTGCGGCTCGCGCTCGAGGTGGAGCAGCGGCAGGAAGCGGTCCGCGAGCACGGTCTCGAGGAAGGCCCGCACGCGGTGCTCGAGCAGCTCATCGGCACGCCGGGCCATGCGGCGCACGGCGTCCTCGCCGAAGATCGACTCGAGCAGCTTCTGCCCGACGACGGCGGCGCCGCCGGCGATGCCGACCTCGATGCCCGCGAGTCCGCCGGTGGAGGCGAACGAGATGATCATGAGGGCCACGGCCGCGCCGTTCACGCCGGTGGCCGCCAGGCGGGCGCGCGTGCGCTTGCCCGCGCCCTCCTCCTGGACCAGTGCCAAGACGTCCGACTGCCAGTCCCGCACGACGTCGGCCGCCCGCGCCGACGTGTCCGGCGCCAGGGCGCCCAGGTCGCGCCCGGCCACGAGGGCCCGGCCCGCCGGCTCGGACGCCCAACGCCGCTCGATCTGCTCGGCGGCCGCGGCAGCCGCCTCGACCATCACGGCGTGCAGGCCGGTCTCGAGCGCGGTCTCGACCTCTTCGGGCGGGGCCGGGCGCCCGCGCACCAGGGCGCCGAGGCGGTCCCGCAGCCGGCCGATCGTGGTCTCGACGCCGCGGAAGAACTCCCCCGTGCCGACGAAGTCCTGCCAGCGGGAGAGCACCTCGCCGCGCAGCAGCGTGCCGTCCGAGGTGGCCTCACGGACCCGGCCGACGGCCTGGTCCGTGGAGTCCCCCACGATCCGGGCGAGCAGGTCCGCGGCATGCCGCTGCTCCTCCTCGGCGCGGGCCAGGTCGGCGACGCGGGCGGCCAGCTGGCCCAGCACGCCGTCCACGGTCCGGCGGGCGACAGCGCCGCGCGCCTGGGCGTCGGCGGCGAGGGTCTCGAGCCAGGCGCGCAGGCCCGCGACGTGCTCCTGCGGGAGCAGACCGCGCTCGTCGAAGCGGGTCTCGGGGATCACGTGGATCCGGGCGTCGGCGAGGCCGCGCTCGGTGAGCATGCGCCGCAGGTCCGGGGTGATGTCCTCCGCCGCGCCCTCGGGCACGCGGCCGAGCACGACGGCCACGGTGATGTCGCGGGCGGCGGCCTCGTCCAGCAGCTGCCAGGGCACGGCGTCGGCGTAGCGGTGCGCCGTCGTCGTGAAGATCCACAGGTCGGCGGCTTCGAGGAGCTGCCGGGCCAGCGCGCGGTTCTGGTCCGCCACGGAGTCGATGTCCGGGGCGTCCACGAGGGCGATGCCTGACGGCAGTGCGGGCTCGGCCACGAGCGCGACCGTGTCCATCGCGGACTGGTCGGGTTCGACGGGGCCGGCGGCCGCGTCGCGGTGCACGCTGACGCGGGCGAGGTCGGGCAGCACCCGCGGGCCCGTGAACCAGTGGGCGTCGGCGGGGTTGTGCAGCAGCAGAGGCTGCCGCGTGGTGGGCCGCAGGGCGGAGGAGCGGGAGACCTCATGGCCGACGAGCGCGTTCACCAGCGTGGACTTGCCCGCACCGGTGGAGCCGCCGACGACGGCCAGCAGCGGCGCGTCGAGCGAGTCGAGGCGGGGCAGCACGTAGTCGTCGATCTGGTGCAGGGTGCGCTCGCGCTCGGCGCGGTCCTGCCCCGCAGTGACGGTCTCGAACGGCAGCTCGAGCGCGGCGAGGTGCTCGCGCACGCGGCGGACGGCCGTGTCGACACCGAGGTCTGGGGCGTTCTGATCCGTGTGTGGCACGTGGGCCATCGTCTCACGGCGCGCGCCGACCGCCCATCCCGCCGGCCCGGCGGACGGAGACGACGGAAGCCCGGTCCGCAGGGACCGGGCTTCCTGTCACTCGGGTGACCCCAGCGGGATTTGAACCCGCGTTACCGCCGTGAGAGGGCGGCGTACTAGGCCGCTATACGATGGGGCCGAGCGCGCTGTCCGCGTGTAGCGCGCTGTCCGCGTGTGCGGAAGCGATGCCGTGGAGACCTTCTTCTGCGCCTGCGTCTCCTGTTCAGGCGGCGGATGCGTTCATCCGCCCGTGCCGTTCCGGTCCGAGGACCGGGCGGCGACTGCGTGACCCCAGCGGGATTTGAACCCGCGTTACCGCCGTGAGAGGGCGGCGTACTAGGCCGCTATACGATGGGGCCGTGCGCCACGTCCGAGCGTCTCCGCCCGTGCGCGTTCACTGAGTCCGAAGACTCGCTGGGGTACCAGGACTCGAACCTAGAATGACGGTACCAGAAACCGTTGTGTTGCCAATTACACCATACCCCACTGTCGGTCAAGCATGCCTGACCGATGTGCATCATATTCATGAGCTCGGTGTTCCCGGATCTCTCCGGCAACGAGAAAGAACTCTACACCCTCCGGGCGGTGCGTGCAAAATCGGCGGGTCAGGCCGTCAGCCAGGTCCGCAGCCCGCCGATCGCCCGCATCCGCCAGCATGCGTGCTCCTCGTCCCAGAGCGGCTCCTCCGCCCCGCCGTGGGCGGGGGCGTCGGGGCTCATCCACACCGGAACGAGCCCCGCCGACCGGGCCCCCTCGACGTCGTGACGCAGGCTGTCCCCCACCATGAGGGTGCGTCCCGGGTCCGCGCCCAGGCGGGAGCAGCCGGCCAGGAAGGGGGCCGGGTCCGGCTTCGGGGCCCCGGCCGTGTCCGAGCCGATCAGCACCTCGACCCACTCCAGACCGAGGGCGTCGGCCTTGCCGCGCTGGTAGGTCTCCACGTTGTTCGTGACGATCCCCACGCCACGGCCTGTTCCCCGCACCTCGGCGAGCACGTCGGCGGTCGCGGGGAACAGCGTCCAGTGTCCGCGCACGACCTCTTCGTAGTCGGTGGTCCACAGGCCGTCGAGCGGGGTCGCCGCGTCTTCGGGCACGCCGAGCGTGCGCAGGGCGTCGGCCACGCGGGCCAGCCGCTGCTCCTCGAACGTCAGCTCCCCGGCCACGTAGCGCCCGTAGTGGCCGCCGGTGTCGGACGCGAAGGCCTCGGTGGCCTCGGCCAGCACCGCCTGGTCGACGTCGGCGGCCCCGGCCCACTGCCGGCGCACCGTCGCGTCGAACGCGGCGTGCTGGGCGGAGCGCAGATCCAGCAGCGTGTCGTCCAGGTCGAAGAGGACGGCGTCCCAGGCCGGCGGCGCGGGCGCGCCCGCGGACCCGCCGGCCGGCGTCGTGCTGGCGCCCCGGCTCATGCGTCGGTGGGCTGGTCCTGGTCCAGGCCCTGCTCCGCGGCGAAGCGGTCCAGGCGCGCGCGCGCGGAGTCCCGGCCCAGGATCTCGAGCGACTCGAAGAGCGGCGGGGACACCTTGCGGCCGGTCACCGCGACGCGCACCGGGCCGAACGCCTGGCGCGGCTTGAGGCCCAGGCCGTCGATGAGGGCCGCCCGCAGCGCCGCCTCGATGCGCTCGGTGGTGAACTCGTCCTCGGGCAGGGCGGCCAGCGCCTCCCGGGCCGCGGCGACGGCGGCGCCCAGGTCCGCCGGCATGCCCTTGAGGGCGCCCTCGGCGGTCCGGACGTCCCGGTCCGCCGTGAAGAGGAAGGCGAGCATCTCGACGGCCTCGCCGAGCAGCTGCACGCGCTCCTGCACGAGCGGGGCCGCGGCGGTGAGGACCTCCATCTCCCGCTCCGTCAGGTGCTCGCCCACGAGGCCGGCCGCGTGCAGGTAGGGCGCGAGACGGTCACGGAAGTCGGCCACGTCGAGCATGCGCACGTGCGTGCCGTTGATCGCGATCGCCTTCTTCTCGTCGAAGCGGGCGGGGTTGGCCAGCACCTTGTGCACGTCGAAGTGCTCCACGAACTGCTGCGGGGTGAAGATGTCCTCGTCCGCGGAGAGGGACCAGCCCAGCAGGCCGAGGTAGTTCAGCAGGCCCTCCGGGATGAAGCCGTTGTCCCGGTGCAGGAACAGGTTGGCCTGCGGATCGCGCTTGGACAGCTTCTTGTTGCCCTCGCCCATCACGTAGGGCAGGTGGCCGAACACCGGCATGTACCGGGCGACGCCGATCGCGTACAGGGCGCGGTAGAGCGCGATCTGGCGCGGAGTGGAGGAGAGCAGGTCCTCGCCGCGCAGCACGTGGGTGATGCCCATGAGCGCGTCGTCCACCGGGTTCACGAGGGTGTACAGCGGCGAGCCGTCCGCGCGGACCACCACGAAGTCCGGCACGGAGCCGGCCTTGAAGGTGATCTCCCCGCGCACCAGGTCGGTGAAGGTGATGTCCTCGTCCGGCATGCGCAGCCGCCAGACCGGCGCGCGGCCCTCGGCCTCGAAGGCGGCGATCTGCTCGTCCGTGAGGTCACGGTCGTGCCCGTCGTAGCCGAGCTTGGGGTCGCGGCCGGCGGCCCGGTGACGGGCCTCGGTCTCCTCGGGGCTCGAGTAGGACGGGTAGATGTATCCGCCGGCCTTGAGCTTCTCGATCACGTCCGCGTAGATCTGCCCGCGCTGGGACTGACGGTACGGCTCGTGCGGGCCGCCGACCTCGACGCCCTCGTCCCAGTCGATCCCGAGCCAGCGCATCGCCTCGAGCAGCTGCTGGTAGGACTCCTCCGAGTCGCGCTTGGCGTCCGTGTCCTCGATGCGGAACACGAGGGTGCCGCCGGTGTGCCGCGCCCAGCCCCAGTTGAACAGGACGGTGCGGATCAGCCCCACGTGGGGGGTGCCGGTGGGCGAGGGGGCGAAGCGCACGCGCACGGGGGTCTCGGCGTCCACCTGGGGGACGTCGGCGAAGGGGGCGGGGGCGTTCTCGGACACGGGAGCGGTGGCGTCAGTCATGATGTCCCGAGTCTACGCGGGGGCCCGGACGCCGTCGTCGGGCGGGCGCGTCAGCGGCGGACGACGGTGGCGAGGATGCCGATCCCCTCGACCTCGGCCTCGACGCGCTGGCCCTCCTGGACCGTCCCGACCCCGCCCGGGGTGCCGGTCAGGATCACGTCGCCGGGAAGGAGGGTGAACATCTCCGAGGCCGCGGCCACGAGCTCGCGGACGCCGAAGACCATGTCCGCCGTCGTGCCGTCCTGGCGGGTCTCGCCGTCGAGCCGGGACGTGATGCGCAGGCCGCCGGCCGGCTCCACGTCCAGCTCGGTCTCGATCCACGGGCCCAGCGGGCAGGCGCCGTCGAAGCCCTTGGCGCGGGCCCACTGCAGGTCGGTGCGCTGGGCGTCGCGGGCGGTGAGGTCGTTGCCCACGGTGTAGCCGAACACGACGTCGTCCACGCGGCTCACCGGCACGTCCTTGCAGATGGTGCCGATGACGACGGCGAGCTCGGCCTCGTAGGAGACCTCGTCCGACCAGCTCGGCAGGGTCACCGGCTCGTTCGGCCCCACCACGGAGGTGTTCGGCTTGAGGAAGAACTGCGGCGAGGCGGGCACCTCGTTGCCGAGCTCCTTCGCGTGGTCAGCCCAGTTGCGGCCGACGCCCACGATCTTCGAGCGCGGGATGATCGGGGCCACGAGGCGCACGTCCTCGAGGCGGTGGGTCGTGCCGGTCGGCTGGATCCCATGGAAGAACGGGTCCCCCTGCAGGGCGGTGATGCTCAGCTCGGAGAGGTCGGCGTCCGCCGGGCCCTCCACGATGCCGTAGGTCGGTTCGGCCTGGTCCACGAAACGGGCGATGCGCATGGCCGCCAGCCTAGTGGGTGAGCGGCGGGCGCCGTCGCCGGACACCCCACCCGATGCCGACCCCGCTGACGTCGCGAGCCAGACGATTCGGCCGCGCCCGACGGCCTGAGGAGACCGATTCGTCTGGCTCGCGGGCGGATTCGTCTGGCTCAGCGCGGCGCGGTGCGGGGCGGGTCGAGACCGCTCAGCAGCAGCGGCTGCCCGGATTGGCCTCCTGGCGCGCGTACTCGGCCCGCCAGAACTCCCGCTCGGTCATCGGCGCGCGCTCCGGATGGTGGGCCCGGTGGTGGGCCACGTACGCGTCGTACTTCCCCTCTCCGGAGAGCTGGCGGACCCACCAGCGCACCCGGGCCCACACCCCGGACCGAGACGGGCCGGCCGGGCCCTCCGCGGTGGAGGACCCGGCCGGCGTCGCGCGCGGATCGGCCACGTCAGTGACCCCGCACCGGCTGCCGGTCCGCCGGCAGGGCGTCCCACTGCCGCTGCAGCTCCTTCTCCTCGGCCGTGGCGAACAGCCCGGCCGGGGCGAAGCGCTGCGAGGGCACGTACGGGTCCTGGTGATCGATGACCTCGGTACCGCGGAAGGCGCGCACCGTGGCGAGCACCGACGTCGTGATGACGATCAGCGCCAACACCAGGAAGACGACGGAGAGCGTGCCCTGGATGAAGGTGTTGCGGACCACGGCCTCCATGGCCGGCACGGACTTCGCGGCGCCGAAGCTCGTCTTCCCCGCCGCCAGCGCGTCCTGGAACGCGCGATGCTGCGCCCAGTAGCCCACCGCCGGGATGGAGGAGAAGATCTTCTGGAACGACGCCACGGTGGTGACCACGGTGATGAACGCCAGCGGCAGCGCCACGATCCACAGGCCCCGGAAGTCCCGGCGGCGCGCGACGATCGTCAGGACGACGGCGAGCGCGATCGCCGCGAGCAGCTGGTTGGCGATGCCGAACAGCGGGAACAGCGTGTTGATGCCGCCCAGCGGATCGGTGACGCCCATGATCAGCACGGCGCCCCACGCGGCCACCATGATGGCCGTGCAGACCCACGCGCCCACGCGCCACGAGGTGTCCTTGAAGCGCGGGACCACGTTGCCCAGGGAGTCCTGGAGCATGAACCGGGCCACGCGGGTGCCGGCGTCGACGGCGGTGAGGATGAACAGCGCCTCGAACATGATCGCGAAGTGGTACCAGAAGCCCATGAGCGCGTCGCCGCCCACGAGCTGGCCCATGATGTGCGCCAGGCCGACCGCGAGGGTGGGGGCGCCGCCGGTGCGGGAGACCACGGTCTCCTCGCCCACGAGGTCGGCCAGGTGGGTCAGGTCCCCGGGGGTGAGGTTCACGCCGGCCAGGCCGAGGCCCATGACGAAGTCGACGGCGGTCTCCGGGGTGCCGCCGGTGAGGGCGGCCGGGGAGTTCATGGCGAAGTAGATGCCGCGGTCGAGCGAGACGGCGGCCACGAGCGCCATGATGGCCACGAAGGCCTCCATGAGCATGCCGCCGTAGCCGATGAAGCGGGTCTGCCGTTCCTTCTCCACCATCTTGGGCGTCGTGCCCGAGGCGATCAGCGCGTGGAAGCCGGAGAGCGCACCGCACGCGATGGTGACGAACAGGAACGGGAACAGCGAACCGGGCCACACCGGGCCGGTCTGGCCCGAGGCGAACTCGGAGAACGCGGGGGTGCCGATGCGCGGCTGCACGACGACGATGGCCAGCGCGAGACCCGCGATCACGCCGATCTTCATGAAGGTGGACAGGTAGTCGCGCGGCGCGAGCAGCAGCCACACGGGCAGCACGGCCGCGACGAACCCGTAGATGATCACGGCCCAGGCGATGGTGGTGCGGTCCAGGGTGAACAGGGCCGCGCCCCACTCGGTCCCGGCGACCCAGCCGCCGCCGATGATGGCCGCCAGGAGCAGGACGAACCCGATCACGGAGATCTCGGTGATGCGGCCCGGGCGGATCCAGCGCAGGTACGCGCCCATGAAGAGCGCGATCGGGATGGTCATGGCCACGGAGAACACGCCCCACGGGGACTCGCCCAGGGCGTTGACCACCACGAGGGCCAGGATGGCCGTGATGATCACCATGATCAGCAGGGTCGCGACGATCGCGGCGGTGCCCCCGACGCGGCCCAGCTCGTCCCGGGCCATCTGGCCGAGCGAGCGGCCGCCGCGGCGCATCGAGAAGAACAGGACGAGGTAGTCCTGGACCGCGCCGGCCAGGATCACGCCGACGATGATCCAGATGGTGCCGGGCAGATAGCCCATCTGCGCGGCGAGCACGGGGCCCACGAGCGGGCCGGCGCCGGCGATGGCCGCGAAGTGGTGGCCGTAGAGCACGCGGCGGTCGGTGGCCACGTAGTCCCGGCCGTCGGCCCGGTACTCGGCCGGGGTGGCGCGGGTGTCGTCCGGGTGGACGATCATGCGCTCGACGTACTTCGAGTAGAAGCGGTAGCCGATCGCGAACGTCGCCACGGCGGCGAACACGAACCAGATCGCGTTGATCGTCTCGCCGCGGTGCAGGGCGAGCATGGTCCAGGCGACGCCGCCGAGCAGGGCGACGGCCACCCAGACGGCGATCTTCACGGGCGTCCAGCGGGGCCGGCCGGCGGCCTCGGTCGGCGGGAGGTCTTCCGGCGTCGTGGCCGGGCGTGGGGCGCCCTCGGCGGGCGCGGAGGAGCGGTGCGAGCTCACGGGGGTCTCCGTTCGTGGGGTGGGGTCAGACGAGGCGGTGCAGCCAGCCGTGGCGGTCCTCGACGCGCCCGGTCTGGATGCCCTCGAGCTCGGCGCGGATCCTGAGGGTCACGTCGGTCCCGCCGGCGGACTCGATCACGTCGTCGCCGTCGAGCAGACGCCCGATCGGGGTCACGACGGCGGCGGTGCCGCACGCGAAGACCTCGGTGATCTCGCCCGAGCGGACGCCCTCGGCCCACTCGGCGAGGGTGACGCGACGCTCCTCGACGGTCAGGCCCATGTCCCGGCCGAGCTGGAGGATCGAGGAGCGGGTGACGCCCTCGAGGATCGTGCCGGTGAGTGCCGGGGTGACGAGGCGGCCGTCGGCGTGCACGAAGAACACGTTCATGCCGCCGAGCTCCTCGATCGCGTCGTCGTTGTACTGGTCGAGGAACACGACCTGGTCGGCGCCCTTCGCCGCGGCCTGCAGCTGGGGCAGCAGCGAGGCGGCGTAGTTGCCGCCGGTCTTGGCCGCGCCCATGCCGCCCTTGCCGGCGCGGGCGTACTCGCGCGAGACCCAGATGGTCACCGGCTTGAGCTCGCCGCCGAAGTAGTTGCCGGCCGGGGAGGCGATCACCATGTACCGCACCTGCCGGGCCGGGCGGACGCCGAGGAACGCCTCGGAGGCGAACATGAAGGGGCGCAGGTAGAGGGACTGGCCCGGGCCGGTGGGCACCCAGACCCGGTCCGCCTCGAGCTGGGCCCGCAGCGAGCCGAGGAACAGCTCCTCGGGCAGCTCCGGCAGGGCCAGGCGGCGGGCGGAGCGGTTCAGGCGGGCCGCGTTGGCCTCGGGACGGAACGTCCACACCGACCCGTCCTCGTGCCGGTAGGCCTTCAGCCCCTCGAAGATCTCCTGGCCGTAGTGCAGCACCGCGGCCGCGGGGTCCAGGGACAGCGGTCCGTAGGGCTCCACGCGGGCGTCATGCCACGCGCCGCCGTCCTCGTCCCAGGTCCAGTCGATCGAGACCATGTGGTCCGTGAAGACGTTGCCGAAACCGGGGTCCTGGAGGATCTCGATGCGCTGCTGATCGGACATCGGGGACAGATGCGGTTGCCGCGTGAACACGGTCTCGGACACGGTGGGATCACTCCTCGTGACGGGTGGCGGATGGGGACGGCTCCGGTGCCGGGCACGACGCGCGGGGGCCACGGCGCCGGGCGTGGCACACGCCACAGGCCGTCGCCCCATCCTAGACCCGGCGTCGACGCGCCGGGCCCGCGCGTCAGACCCGCGCGACGACGTCGGCGCCCACCTCGGCGGTGGTGCCCCGCGCGCCCTCCACCCGGTCCCTCAGGTGCGCCCACACCGCGGTGCGCACGCGCGCCGCGGCGCCGGTCTCGCCCACGTGCTCGAGCAGCAGGGCGGCGGAGAGGATGGCGGCCACGGGGTCGGCGATCCCCTGGCCCGCGATGTCCGGAGCGGAGCCGTGGACCGGCTCGAACATCGACGGCGCCGTGCCCTCGACGTTGATGTTGCCGGAGGCCGCGAGCCCGATGCCGCCGGTCACGGCGGCGGCCAGGTCCGTGATGATGTCCCCGAACAGGTTGTCCGTCACGATGACGTCGAAGCGGGCCGGGTCCGTCGCCAGGAAGATCATGGCGGCGTCGACGTGCATGTAGTCCCAGGTGACCGCGGGGAAGTCGGCCGCCACGGACTCCACGGTGCGGCGCCACAGGTGGCCGGCGTGGACCAGGACGTTGTGCTTGTGCACGAGCGTGAGGCGCTTGCGCTCGCCCGCGTCGGCGCGACGGAAGGCGTCCTCGACGACGCGGCGCACGCCGAACGCCGTGTTCACGGAGACCTCAGTGGCGATCTCGTGCGGCGTGTCCACGCGGATCGCACCGCCGTTGCCCACATACGGCCCCTCCGTGCCCTCGCGCACCACGGTGAAGTCGATCTCGCCGGGCGCGGCCAGGGGGCTGACGGCGCCGGGCAGCAGGGTGGCCGGGCGCAGGTTCACGCCGTGGTCCAGCGCGAAGCGCAGCTTGAGCAGCATGCCGCGCTCGATCAGCCCGGACGGGATGCGCTCGTCCCCGGGCGCGGCGCCGACGGCCCCGAACAGGATCGCGTCGTGGCGGCGCAGGGACTCGAGGACCTCGTCCGTGAGCGCCTCGCCGGTCTCGAGCCAGTGCTCCGCACCCAGCGGATACGGGGTGAGCCGGGCCTCCGGACGCCCCTCGGCACGCAGCGCCGCCTGCAGGACGGCGGCGGCCTGGTCGGTGACCTCGGGGCCGATGCCGTCGCCGCCGATGACGGCGATGTCCAAAGGGTCTGCGGAGCTGCGTGTGGTCTCGGTCATGGCCCTCAGGCTACGCGCGGCCCGCGTGAGGACCACATCGTGTGACACCCGGTCTCACCCTCCGGACGGGCTCAGTCCTCGGCGGGCTCCTCGTGCCGCGGGAAGACCGGCTGCGGGGCGGGCAGCGGGGTGCCGGGGACCAGGTCTTCGTGGAACGCGGCGAAGGACCGCGGGCCGGTGCCGGACGCGCCGGTGCGGCCGGCGTCGCCCTCGGCGGGGACGCCGAGCAGGTCCAGCAGCCGCGATGCCGAGTCGGGCATCACCGGCTGCGCGAGCAGGGCCACCCGGCGCACGGCCTGCAGCGTCACGTACAGCACCGTGCGCATGCGCGGCTCGTCCGTCTTGCGCAGCACCCACGGGGCCTGGTCCGCGAAGTAGGCGTTGACCTCGCCGAGCACGCGCCAGGTCTCCTCGAGCGCGTCGTGGAAGTCCTGCACCGCGTACGCGGACCGGGAGCGCTCCAGCAGGGCGTCGACCTGGGCCAGGACGGCGCGGTCCGCCTCGGTGAACTCGCCCGGCTCGGGCACGGCGGCGCCGCAGTTCTTGGCCACCATGGACAGCGAGCGCTGGGCGAGGTTGCCGAGGTTGTTGGCCAGGTCCGCGTTCTTGCGGCTCACCACGGCCTCGTGGCTGTAGGAGCCGTCCGCGCCGAACGGGAACTCGCGCAGCAGGAAGAAGCGGATGGCGTCCAGGCCGTACCGGGCCACCCATTCCCGCGGGTGCACCACGTTGCCCAGGGACTTGGACATCTTGGCCCCGTTGTTGTTCAGGAAGCCGTGGATCATGACGCGGCGCGGCAGCTCGAGGCCGGCCGACATGAGGAACGCGGGCCAGAAGATGCAGTGGAACCGGGAGATGTCCTTGCCGATCACGTGCAGGTCCGCCGGCCAGTAGCGCGCGAACGCCTCCGGGTCCTCGGCGGGCCAGCCCGCGCCGGTGAGGTAGTTCGTCAACGCGTCGACCCAGACGTAGGTGACGTGGTCGGCGCGCCGGTCGGCGTCGGCGGCGTCGGGGTCCGCGGGCGCCGGCAGGTCGATGCCCCACTGGAAGGAGGTCCGGGAGATGGACAGGTCCTCGAGCCCGGCCTCCACGAAGCGGATGACCTCGTTGAAGCGGTACCGGGGGGCGGCGAAGTCCGGGTGCTCGCGGTAGTGGTCCAGCAGCGGCTGCTGGTACTTGGACAGGCGGAAGAAGTAGGACTCCTCCTCCGTCCACGTCACCTCGGTGCCGGTCTCGACGGCGCGGCGCACCCCGTCCTGACCCACCTCGGTCTCGTCCTCGCCGAAGTAGCGTTCGTCCCGCACGGAGTACCAGCCGGCGTAGGAGCCGAGGTAGATGTCCCCGTTGGCCTCCATGCGCCGCCAGATCTCGCGGACGGCCTCGGCGTGGTCCGTGTCCGTGGTGCGGATGAAGCGGTCGTAGGAGATGTCCAGGACGTCGTCGTCCATCTCCTTGAAGACGGCGGCGTTGCGCGTGGCCAGCTCGAGGGCGCTCACGCCCTGCTGCTGCGCCGTCTGCTCCATCTTCTGGCCGTGCTCGTCCGTGCCGGTCAGGAAGCGCACGTCCCGCCCGTCGAGCCGCTGGAAGCGGGCCATCGCGTCCGAGGCGATGTACTCGTAGGCGTGGCCGATGTGCGGCTCGCCGTTCGGGTAGGAGATGGCCGTGGTCAGGTAGTACGGGGCGCGGGCGTCAGTCACAGTCGTCGAGTCTACCGGCGGGGCCGGGGCCCGCGCCGAGGACGACGTCGTCCGCGCCGACGTCCGGGACGCCGTCGGCGGTCACCTGCAGATGGCCCGGCGCAGGCCGCAGGTGGAGGTGGGCCCACGGGGCCACCACGAGCACGGACGCCCCGATCATCTCGGTCAGCTCCTCCGCGTGCGTCGCGACGTGGTAGGCCTGGGTGCTGCGGCCGGCGCGCCGAGGATCAGCCACTGGAACGCGGGCAGCGGGTTCTCCCCCGCGAACGGCAGGGCCTCCCACAGCTGGCCGGCCTGCTCGTGGATCTGCGTCGATTCGTCCAGGCTCATGGCCGCCAGCAGGGCCGCGGGGGTCAGCCACGCGAGCAGGCTACGCCGCCGGTCCGCCCCCAGCGCGCGGCGCACGAGACCCACCGTGGCGAAGCCCGCGGCCCCCAGCAGGAGCAGGCCCGAGCTCCACCACGCCGTGAGGTTGGCCTCGTGGTTCACGTCGAAGACCTCGCGCCACCACGGCACCTGCCGCGGGCCCAGCCCGAACACGAAGGGGAGGACGAACGACCAGGCGGCGAGCAGGACACTGAGGCCGATCAGCCCGCCCGCCGCGCGCCGGGCCCAGCGGCCCTGCACACCCGGAGGCGTGGCGGGGCGGGCCGCTGCGGCGCGCGCGGTCGGGGCGGGTGCGGGGCGGGGCTCGGGTGGACGCGACATGGACACCATCTCAACACAGGGCGACGCGCGCCGGCCCCGCGATGCCCGCCCGGGCGTCGACGGGTCAGGCGGAGAGGTCCACCTCGGCCGCACGGGCGGCGCCGATGGCCGCGGCCAGCGTGGCCGCGGTGTCTCCGGACAGCGCCCCGTCCAGGGTCAGCACGGCCAGGGCGGCGCCCTCGTCGTCGCGCGAGACGTCCATGCCGGCGATGTTCACGCCCTGCACCCCGAGGGCCTGGCCCAGGACGCCGATCACGCCCGGGCGGTCCTGGTAGGCGAACACGAGCAGGTGGTCGGCCAGCGGCACCTCGAGCTCGTGCCGGTCCACACCGACGAGCTTCTGCACCTGGCGCGGGCCGGTGAGCGTTCCGGTGACGGCGGTCTGGGTGCCCTGCGCGGTCGCGGCGCGCACCGTGACGGTGTTGCGGTAGGACTCGGACACCGCGGTGGTGGTGAGGCGGCACTCGACGCCGCGCTGCTCGGCCAGCACGGGGGCGTTCACGTAGGAGACCTGGTCCGAGACGATGTCCGTGAACACGCCCTTCAGGGCGGCCAGGCGCATCGCGGAGACGTCGTGCTCGGCGATCTCACCGGCGATCTCCACCTCGACGGCCGTGATGGACTGCTCGCCCACCAGCGCGGTGAGCACGCGGCCCAGCTTCTCGGCCAGCGGCAGACCGGGGCGCACGTCCTCGTGGATCGCGCCGCCGGCCACGTTCACGGCGTCCGGCACGAGCTCGCCGGAGAGGGCCAGGCGCACGGAGCCGGCGACGGCGACGCCCGCCTTCTCCTGGGCCTCGGCGGTCGAGGCGCCCAGGTGGGGGGTGACGACGGCGGAGTCGTGCGCGAAGAACGCCAGGTCCGTGGCCGGCTCGGAGCTGAAGACGTCGATGCCGGCGCCCCCGATGGTCCCGGCCTCGAGCGCGCGGGCGAGGGCGTCCTCGTCCACGAGGCCGCCGCGGGCCACGTTCACGATGATCGCGGTGTCCTTCATGCGGGCGAACTGCTCATCGCCGATCATGCCGACCGTCTCGGGGGTCTTGGGCATGTGGATCGTCACCACGTCGGCGCGCTCGAGCAGCTCGTCCAGCTCGACGAGGCTCGCGCCGAGCTGCTGCGCGCGGGCGGTGGTCACGTAGGGGTCGTAGGCGAGGATCTCCATGCCGAACGCCTTCATGCGCTCGGCCACGAGCGCGCCGATGCGGCCCAGGCCGATCACGCCCAGCCGCTTGCCGTAGAGCTCGACGCCCGTGTACTTCGAACGCTTCCACTCCCCCGCCTTCAGCGAGCCGTGGGCGGCCGCGATGTTGCGGGCGGCGGCCAGGATGTGGCCGCAGGTGAGCTCGGCGGCGGAGATGATGTTCGACGTCGGCGCGTTGACGACCATGACGCCGGCCTCGGTGGCGGCGGGCACGTCCACGTTGTCCAGTCCGACGCCGGCGCGCGCGATGACCTTCAGCTGCGGCGCGGCGGCGATCGCCTCGGCGTCCATCTGGGTGGCCGAGCGGATCAGCACCGCGTCGACGTCGCGCAGGTCCTCGAGGAGGCGGGCGCGGTCGGCGCCGTCCGTGCGGCGGATCTCGAAGTCGGGGCCGAGGGCCTCGACGGTGGCGGGCGAGAGTTCCTCGGCGATCAGGACGACGGGCTGGGCTGCGCTCACGGGTGCTCCTGGAGGTGTGGTGCGGTGGGATGGGAGGCGGGCCGGCCCGCGCTCCGGTCCGAGCCTAGACGCGCGAACGGGCCGTGGCCGGAATGCGACGCCGGCCCCGGAGCGCGATGCCCGGGGCCGGCGTCGGGGGCTCAGGCGGCTCAGCGGGCCGCCGTGCCCTCGGTGTAGTCGTCGTCCGCGTCCTTGAGCCAGGAGAACATCTGGCGCAGCTCGCGGCCGGTCTTCTCGATCGGGTGGGCCTCGCCCCGGGCGCGCAGCTCCTTGAACTCGGGCGCACCGGCCTTCTGGTCGTCCATGAAGCGCTGCGCGAAGGCGCCGGACTGGATGTCGGCGAGGACCGCCTTCATGTTCTCCTTCACGTCGGGGGTGATGACGCGGGGGCCGGAGACGTAGTCGCCGTACTCCGCGGTGTCGGAGATGGACCAGCGCTGCTTGGCGATGCCGCCCTCGACCATGAGGTCGACGATGAGCTTCAGCTCGTGCAGCACCTCGAAGTAGGCGATCTCGGGCTGGTAGCCGGCCTCGGTGAGGGTCTCGAAGCCGTACTGCACGAGCTGGGAGGCGCCGCCGCAGAGCACGGCCTGCTCGCCGAACAGGTCGGTCTCGGTCTCCTCGGTGAAGGTCGTCTCGATGACGCCGGCGCGGGTGCCGCCCACGGCCTTGGCGTAGGACAGGGCGAGGGCGTGGGCCTGGCCGGAGGCGTCCTTCTCGACGGCGATCAGCGCGGGCACGCCGCGGCCGGCCTCGAACTCGCGGCGCACCACGTGGCCCGGGCCCTTGGGGGCGACCAGGGCGACGTCGACGCCCTCGGGGGCCTGGATGTAGCCGAAGCGCACGTTGAAGCCGTGCGCGAAGAAGAGGGCGTCACCCTCCTGCAGGTTGCCGGCGATGTGCTGGTCGTACACGTCGGCCTGGACCTGGTCCGGGGTGAGGATCATGATCAGGTCGGCCTCGGCGGCGGCGGTGGCGACGTCGACGACGCGCAGGCCCTCGGCCTCGGCCTTGGCGCGGGACTTGGAGCCCTCGGCGAGGCCGATGCGCACGTCCACGCCGGAGTCGCGCAGCGACAGGGCGTGGGCGTGGCCCTGGGAGCCGTAGCCGATGACGGCCACGGTGCGGCCCTGGATGATCGACAGGTCGGCGTCGTCGTCGTAGAACTTCTTCACGGTCATGCTGTTCTCCTCACGGGATGGGTGGATCGGGACGGTCAGCGGGCCAGGGCGCGGTCGGTCATGGACCGCGGCCCCCGGGCGAGGGCGAGGGTGCCCGAGCGGACGAGCTCGCGCACACCGTAGGGCTCCATCATCTCGAGGAAGGCCTCGAGCTTGTCACGGGTGCCGGTGGCCTCGAGGGTCAGGGACTCCGGGGCCACGTCGACGACGTGGGCGCGGAACAGGTCGGCCGCCTGGACGACCTGGCCGCGGGTGGCCGCATCGGCGCGCACCTTCACGAGCAGGTGGTCGCGCTGAACGGAGGAGTCGGGCGTGAGCTCGACGACCTTGATCACGTTGATCAGCTTGTTCAGCTGCTTGGTGACCTGCTCGAGCAGGTCCGTGTCGGCGTCGACGACCACGGTGATCCGGGACAGGCCCTCGACCTCCGTGACGCCCACGGCCAGCGAGTGGATGTTGAACGCGCGCCGGGCGAAGAGGCCGGCCACGCGGGTCAGGGTGCCGGGCACGTCCTCGACGAGCACGGACAGGGTGTGGCGTTCCATCGGTTGCCCTCCTCAGTCTTCCTGGTCCCAGTCGGGCGTCATGTCCCGGGCCACCTGGATCGCGTCGTTGCTGACCCCCGCGGGGACCATCGGCCAGACCATGGCGTCACGGGAGACCACGAAGTCCACGATCACGGGGCGGTCGTCGATGGCGAGGGCCTGGCGGATGGTGTCGTCCAGGTCCTCCCGGCGGTCGCAGCGCAGGCCCGCGGCGCCGTAGGCGTCGGCGAGCTTGACGAAGTCCGGCACCCGGGCGGTGTCGTGGCCCGTGTTCAGGTCCGTGTTCGAGTAGCGCCCGTCGTAGAAGAGGGTCTGCCACTGGCGCACCATGCCCAGCGAGGAGTTGTTGATCACCGCGATCTTGATGGGGATGCGGTTGATCACGCACGTGGCGAGCTCCTGGTTGGTCATCTGGAAGCAGCCGTCGCCGTCGATGGCCCAGACCACGCGGTCGGGTTCGCCCACCTGCGCCCCCATCGCGGCGGGGACGGCGAAGCCCATCGTCCCGAGGCCGGCCGAGTTGAGCCACTGGCGCGGACGCTCGTAGGCGACGAACTGGCTGGCCCACATCTGGTGCTGACCGACGCCGGCCACGTAGGTGGCCTCGGGACCGGACAGGGCCGACAGACGCGAGATCACCTCCTGGGGCGCGAGGAGGCCGTCCTCGGTCTCGGTCCAGCCCATCGGGTAGGTGTCCTGCAGGCGCCGCAGCACCGCCCACCAGTCGGCGAGGTCGGGCAGCGCCTCGGGGTCCGTCGCGAGCTCGGCCACCAGGTCCGGGATGATCTCCTTGACGTGGCCGACGATCGGCACGTCCGCGGTGCGGTTCTTGGAGATCTCGGCCGGGTCGATGTCCGCGTGGATCACGCGGGCGCCGGGGGCGAACGAGGGCAGGTGACCGGTCACGCGGTCGTCGAAGCGGGCGCCGAGCGTGATCAGCAGGTCGGCCTGCTGGAGCGCGGCCACGGCGGGGACGCCGCCGTGCATGCCCGGCATGCCCAGGTGCTGGGGGTGCGAGTCGGGGAAGACGCCGCGGGCGGTGAGGGTGGTGACCACCGGGGCGCCCGTGAGCTCGGCGAGGGCGCGCAGCTCCTCGTGGGCCTCGCCGCGGGCCACGCCGCCGCCCGCATACAGCACGGGGCGCCGGGCCTCGCGGATCAGCCGAGCGGCCTCGCGGATCTGCCGGGGGTGGCCGCGCAGGACGGGGCGGTAGCCGGGCAGGTCGATCCGGGGCGGCCACGCGAACTCGAACTCGCCCTGCTGGGCGTCCTTGGTGACGTCCACGAGCACGGGCCCGGGCCGGCCCGTGGCGGCGATGTGGAACGCCTCGGCGAGGGCCTGGGGGACGTCCTCGGGCCGGGTCACGAGCCGGGAGTGCTTGGTGATGGGCATCGTGATGCCCACGATGTCCGCCTCCTGGAAGGCATCCGTGCCGATCGCGGCGGAGGAGACCTGGCCGGTGATGAACACGACCGCCTGGGAGTCCATGTGGGCGTCCGCGATGGCGGTCACCAGGTTGGTGGCGCCGGGACCGGAGGTGGCGATGGCCACGCCGACCTTGCCGGTGGCCAGGTGGTAGCCCTGCGCCGCGTGACCGGCACCCTGCTCGTGGCGCACCAGGATGTGGCGGATCCGATCGGAGTCCATGAGCGGGTCGTAGGTCGGCAGGATGGCGCCGCCGGGCAGCCCGAACACGTCCGTGACCCCCAGCTCCTCCAGGGAGCGGATGATGCCCTCGGAGCCGGTCATCCGGGTCGGCTCGACGCGGGAGCCCTCGCCGGGCACCCGCGGCTCGACGATCTCGGGCCGGGGGGCCGGACGGCGCTCCTGGACCCGGGCGGTCTCCGTCGGGCGGGAGGCCGGCGTCGGGACCTGCGGGACCGCCGCGCGGGCGTCGCGGGGGGTCGTGCTCATGGGGTCACCTCACTGCGTTCGTCGCTGCGTGTCCGTCGCGGGGGCGTCGGACGGTCGTCGTTCGGATCCGTCGGGCGTCGGGGACCGTGGCCGCGTCGATGACGGATCGGGCCGGCGTGGCGGAGTCTGAGGTGGGGACACGGGCCGCCGGGTCCTTCGGGGTGGTCTCAGTATCGACAGCCGTGCGCCCCGTCCGCCATCGACCACCCGCCTGTCTCGCAATGTGAGATAAAGCGTCACATCGTGAGACGACCGGGCGGTCGGGGTCGGATCCCGGGCCTGCGCCCACCCTAGTCAGCCGCCGAGGGGGCGGCCGCGTCCACCCACGTTCCGTGACGGAGCACCCCGCGCACCTCGAGCTCCGGGCCGAAGACGACGGCGTCCGCTCGGCTCCCGGCTCGGAGCCGGCCGACGTCGGGAAGCCCCAGGGCGTCCGCGGGCGCGGCCGTCGCCGCCCGCAGCGCGGCGTCGAGGTCGACCCCGGCGACGACGGCGGAGCGCACCGAGCCGGTGACCGTGGCCGTGGACCCGGCGATGGCCCCGGCTGCGCCGTCCGCGCCGACCACCCGCGCGACGCCGTCGTGGACCCGGACCCGCAGCGGCCCGAGGGGGAACTCGCCGTCGCCGCAGCCGGCGGCGGCCATGGAGTCCGAGACGAGGATCCACCGCTCCCCGGCCTCCCGGGCGACCCGCCGCACCGTGGCCGCATGCAGGTGGACGCCGTCCACGATGGTCTCGATCCCCACGCGCGGGTCCTCCAGCAGGGCGACGGCCGGCCCGGGCTCGCGATGGTGGGTGGGCCGGCACGCGTTGTGCAGGTGCGTGGCCATCCGCGCCCCCGCGTCGATCGCCGCGCGCGTGGTCTCGTAGGAGGCGTCCGTGTGGCCGATCGCGACGACGACGCCCGCCTCCGCCAGCCGGCCCACCGCGTCGAGGGCCCCGGACAGCTCGGGGGCCAGCGTGACCATCGCCAGGTGGCCCGCGCCGACCTCGACGAGGCGAGCGACGTCCTCGGGCTCCGGCGCCCGCAGCGACGCGGCCCGGTGCGCGCCGCGGTGCAGGGGCGAGAGCCAGGGACCCTCGAGGTGCACGCCGGCCAGCACCCCCTCTGCGCACAGGGGCGTCAGGGCCGTCAGCTGCGCCGCGAGCGCGTCGACCTCGTCCGTGACGAGGGAGGCCACCACCGTGGTCGTGCCCGCGCGGGCGTGGGCCGCGGCCGCCGCGCGTGCCGCGGCCGCGCCGGACTCGACGGCGTGTCCGCCGCCGCCGTGGCAGTGCACGTCCACGCAGCCGGGAGCGAGGAGGGCGTCGCCGAGGTCGTGGACGGGGCCGTGGGTGCGCGGCGGGTCCCCGGTCCCGACGGCCACCACCCGGCCCTCGGCCAGGGCGATCCAGCCGGGGCCGCCGAGGCGCTCGCCGTCATGGACGCGGTCCGCGCGCAGCACCGACGGGGACGCGGCGGCCTGCGGCGCCTGCTCGGCGCGCGGCCGGTGAGGGACCGAGGCGGGCACGGATGCACCTTCCGGGGTGGGCGGGTCGATGGACGAGGGGCGCTCAGAGGCCCTGCCAGGACGGCTTGGCCTCCCACATGTGGCGGTACTCCCCCGCGAGCTCGAGTCGCCCTGCGGCGGCCTCGTCCACGAGGACGGTCACATGCGGGTGCAGCTGCAGGGCCGTGACCGGCCAGCGCGCGCTCACGGGGCCCTCCACGAGCTGCCGCACCGCCTCGGCCTTGCCCTCGCCCCGGGCCAGCAGGACCAGGTGTCGGGCGTCGAGGATCGTGCCCACGCCCTGGGTGAGGCAGTGGGTCGGGACCTGGTCGAGGTCGCCGTCGAAGAAGCGGGCGTTGTCCCGCCGGGTCTGCTCGGCGAGCACCTTGATGCGCGTGCGGGAGGCGAGGGAGGAGCCGGGCTCGTTGAACGCGATGTGCCCGTCCGTGCCCACGCCGAGCAGCTGCACGTCCACGCCGCCGGCCTCGCGCAGCGCCTCCTCGTAGGCGGCGCAGGCGCCCGGGACGTCCGCCGCCCCGCCGTCCGGACCGTGCACGGCCTCCGGGGCGATGTCCGTGCGCACGACGAACTCCCGCTCGATCACGGTGCGGTAGGACTCGGGGTGTCCCGCGGGCAGGCCGACGTACTCGTCCAGCAGGAACGCGCGGCAGGAGCGCAGGGACAGCTCCCCGTCCCGGACCCGGCGGGCGAGCTCGTCGTAGACGGGCAGGGGCGAGGAGCCGGTGGCCAGCCCCAGGACGGCCTCGGGACGGGCCGCCACGTGGGCGGCCACCGCGTCCGCGCCGTGCCGGCCCAGGGCGGCGGCGTCGGGCAGGATGACGACCTCCATCAGCGCGCCTCCCGCCCGGGACGCGGCGCGGGTCCCCCGGCCCGGGCGTCGATCGCGTGCATGCTCATCCTCTGCTCGTCTCGGCGTGCGGGCCGACCGGGCCTCAGCCCAGGTAGGCGCCCTCGGCGGCGGAGTGCACCAGCTTGGCGTACTTACCCAGCACGCCCGTGGTGAACTTCGGCTCCACCGGCTCCCAGGACTCGCGGCGGGCGGCGAGCTCGGCCTCGTCCACGAGCAGGTCCATGGTGCGTCCGGCGATGTCCACGCGGATGCGGTCGCCGTCCTGCACCAGCCCGATCGGCCCTCCCTCGGCGGCCTCGGGGGCGATGTGGCCGATGCACAGGCCGGTGGTGCCGCCGGAGAAGCGCCCGTCGGTGATCAGCAGGACGTCCTTGCCCAGACCCGCCCCCTTGATCGCGCCGGTGATCGCGAGCATCTCGCGCATGCCCGGGCCGCCCTTCGGCCCCTCATAGCGGATGACCACCACGTCGCCGGCGGCGATGGTCCCGTCCTCGAGGGCGTCCATGGCGGCGCGCTCCCGGTCGAAGACGCGCGCGGTGCCCTCGAAGACGTCCGCATCGAAGCCGGCGGACTTCACGACAGCGCCCTCCGGGGCCAGCGAGCCGTGGAGGATCGCGATGCCGCCGTTGGGGTGCAGCGCGTCGTCCATGGTCCGGATGACCTTGCCGTCCACCGGGTCCGGATCGAGCGCGGCCAGGTTCTCGGCGAGGGTCTTGCCGGTGACGGTGAGGGTGTCCCCGTGCAGCAGGCCCTCGTCCAGCAGGGCCTTCATGACCACCGGGACGCCGCCGATGCGGTCCACGTCCGTCATGACGTACTGACCGAACGGCTTGAGGTCGGCGATGTGCGGGGTGCGGTCGGCGATGCGGTTGAAGTCGGACAGCTGCAGGTCCACGCCCGCCTCCCGGGCGATGGCGAGCAGGTGCAGCACGGCGTTGGTGGAGCCGCCGAACGCCATGGTCACGGCGATCGCGTTCTCGAACGCGGGCTTGGTCATGATGTCCCGGGCCGTGATGCCCTGGCGGAGCATGTTCACCACGGCCTCGCCGGAGCGGCGCGCGAAGGCGTCGCGGCGGCGGTCCGCGGAGGGGGCGGCGGCGGAACCGGGCAGGGACATGCCGAGGGCCTCACCGATGGAGGCCATGGTGTTGGCGGTGTACATGCCGCCGCAGGCGCCCTCACCCGGGGCGATGGACTTCTCGATGCGGAGCAGGTCCTCCTCGGACATGAGACCGCGGGCGCAGGCGCCGACCGCCTCGAAGGCGTCGATGATGGTCACCTGCCTCTCGGTGCCGTCGGTCAGGCGGGCCACGCCCGGCATGATCGAGCCGGCGTAGACGAACACGGACGCCAGGTCCAGGCGGGCGGCGGCCATGAGCATGCCCGGCAGCGACTTGTCGCAGCCGGCGAGCAGGACGGAGCCGTCCAGGCGCTCGGCCATCATCACGGTCTCCACCGAGTCCGCGATCACCTCGCGGGAGACGAGCGAGAAGTGCATGCCCTCGTGGCCCATGGAGATGCCGTCCGAGACGGAGACCGTGCCGAACTCCAGCGGATATCCGCCGGCGGCGTGGACGCCGTCCTTCGAGGCCTGGGCGAGGCGGTCCAGGGAGAGGTTGCAGGGAGTGATCTCGTTCCAGGACGACGCGATGCCGATCTGCGGCTTGCCGAAGTCCTCGTCCCCCATGCCGACCGCGCGGAGCATGCCGCGGGCGGCGGTGCGCTCCATCCCGTCGGTGACGTCGCGCGAGCGCGGCTTGATGTCGGGAGCGGCGGACGGGGTGCTGGGAGTCGACGCGGCGGAGTCCATGCCGCGGAGTCTAGTGAGCACGGCGCCACCGGGCCGACGCGACGTCCCCGTGTGACGGGTGCCGCAGCATGACACGCGCGGACGGGTCCGCGTACGTTGGGCCCATGGACACGCCCACCCTGCACAGACGGCTGCGCCGCGTCTTCGATGCGCGCGTGTTCAACCACGGCGACTACAACGTCGTCTACGGCCAGCCCTCGGGCTCCTCCTCCCCCCTCGTGATCGGCTACCGCCACCAGCCGCTCGAGATGCTGCTGTGCCCGTTCGACCCCACCTCCACCCCGGACGACCACGACCGCCGCGCGCCGGGCGTGGCCGAGGACGACCCGCACGGCCCGGTGACCGAGGCCTCCACGGACCGCGCCGACGTCGTCGAGGTGGGCCTGGCCAACGTGGCCACCGTGGCGGACACGGGCAGCGGCTATCAGGTGGAGACCGTCACGGGCTTCCGGACGTGGTTCGACGTCCCGGAGCACACGCGGGTGCCGGTGGGCGACCTCACGGAGGACGGCACCGCGGAGCTCGACCAGGCCGAGGACGCCACCGACTTCCACGCCTTCATGACCGCCTTCATGGACGAACTGGACCGCCTCTACGCGACCCCGGAGACGGACGCGACGGACGTCACGCCCCCCGATTTGCGCGGCGTCTGAAACCCCTGGTAGGGTTTCACCTCGTTGCACGGCGCACCGGAGAGATCCGAGAGGCGGTGCGGCACCTGCACCTCTAGCTCAACCGGTAGAGCATCTGACTCTTAATCAGCAGGTTCCGGGTTCGAGTCCCGGGGGGTGCACCCACCGAAGCGAAGGCCCCGTCTCCACGGAGACGGGGCCTTCGTCGTCCCCGCTCCCCGCCCGGGCCCACCGTAGGCTGGGGCCCATGACCGACACGACCCAGCACCGCCTCCAGCCCGGCGACACGGCACCCGCGTTCACCCTCCAGGACCAGGAGGGCCGGCCCGTCTCGCTGCGCGACAGCGCGGGCAAGCACACGATCGTCTACTTCTACCCGGCCGCGTCCACGCCCGGCTGCACCACGCAGGCCTGCGACTTCCGGGACAGCCTCGCCTCCCTGACCGCGGCCGGCTACGTCGTCCTGGGGATCTCCCCCGACCCGATCGGCAAGATCATCCGGTTCGCCGAGCAGGAGGGCCTGACGTTCCCCCTGCTCTCGGACGAGGACCACGCGGTGGCCGAGGCCTACGGCGCCTGGGGTGAGAAGAAGAACTACGGGCGGACCTTCGAGGGTCTGATCCGCTCCACGATCGTCGTCGGCCCGGACGGGAAGGTCACCCACGCGCAGTACAACGTGAAGGCGACCGGCCACGTGGCCCGACTGCGCCGCACCCTCGGCCTCGACGAGGCCTGATCCCCGCCCGCCGCGCCCGGGCGCCGCACGGTAGGATCGGGCCTCGCCCCGCCCGCGCGGGGTGTGCGCGGGCGTGGCGGAACTGGTAGACGCGCTGGATTTAGGTTCCAGTGTCCTGGACGTGGGGGTTCGAGTCCCCCCGCCCGCACTCCCCGGGCCCGCCCGACCCCGACGTCACCCGCCACAGGAGGCCGCCATGCAGCCCACTCGCCGCGCCTTCCTCGGCGGGGGCCTGGGCCTGCTCGGCCTGGGCGTGGCCGGCTGCGCGACGTCGCCCGCGGCGCCGTCCTCCGCCGCCCCGACCTCCTCGGGCCCGAGCCGGCTGCTCGTGGTCGGCGCCCCGGCGCGGGCGCTGACGCGGGATCCGGCCCGCGCGCTGGACGTCGAGTCCTTCCGTCTGATCCGCCAGGTCTTCGAGACGCTGCTCGGCGTGGACGCGGACACCGGCGCCCCCACGCCCCGCCTCGCCGAGCGGCACGAGGAGTCCGACGGCGGCCGCCTCCACACGTTCCACCTGGTCTCCGGGGTGGTGTTCGACGACGGCGAGCCGTGCGACGCCGCCGCCGTGGTCGCGAACATCGAGCGGTGGGCCTCCGCCCCTGCGCCCGTGGACGGGACCGTCGCCCCGCCCTCCTCGTTCGTCTCGGCCTTCGGCGGATACGCCGGGGACGCGGACTCCGCCTTCGCCGGCGTCGAGGCCCGCGGAGAGCTCGAGGTGCGGCTGCGCCTGCACTCCCCCCGCCGTCACCTCGCGGCCGCGCTGGCCTCGCCGGCCTTCGCGATCTCCTCGCCGGCCTCGTGGGACCGCACGGTCGACGTGGACGGCTCCGAGGTCACCACCCCCGCCGGCACCGGCCCCTACCGCTGGGCCGACGCCGCGGAGACCGCCGAGCTCACGCGCGCCCACCCGGGCGCCTCGGGCGCGACGATCCTGGTCCCCAGCGCCCGCCACCGCGGCTCCGATCCGGCGGCGTACCCGGTGGCCGTGCAGGCGTGGGGTCGGGCCTCCGTGCGCCTGCGGGAGCTGCGGCGCGGCACGGCGGATGTGATCGACGTCGTCGCCCCCGGCCAGCTGCGCCCCCTCGTCGAGGCCGGCACCCAGGTGCTGCCCCGGGACCCCCTGGGCGTGCTCTACGTGGGCATGAACCTGGACCACCCGAGCGTGCGCTCGCAGTACCTGCGCCAGGCGATCGCGTACGCGGTGGACCGCCCGCGCATCGCCGGCAGCGACGTCTTCCTCGAGGGCACCCGCCTGGCCCACGACCTCGTCCCCCCCTCCCTCGGCGTCGGCGACGAGGAGGCGCGGCGCTACGACGTCAACCCGGGCCGGGCCCGCGAGTTCCTCGGCCTGGCGGGATACGACGGGGAGCCGTTGGAGTTCCTCTACCCGGCCGGCACGGCCCGCCCCTCCCTGCCCGAGCCGGAGCGGGTCTACGCGATGGTCGCCCGCGACCTCGGCGCGGTGGGGATGCACATCGTGCCCGTGCCCGTGCCGGAGGACCAGGACTACCTGCACGCCGTCGTCTCCCGACCCACCCGAGCCCTGCACCTGATGGGCCGCACCGGCGACTACCGCGACCCGCACGCGTTCCTCGAGCCCTTCGCGCGCTCGGGCCGCGCCGAGACCGGCTACCGCAACCCGCGCGTCGTCGAGGACGTGGACGCGGCCGCGGCCGAGACCGACGACGACGCGCGCCGCGCCCTGTTCCGCCGCGTCGTCCGGGCCATGGCCCTCGACCTGCCGGCGCTGCCGCTGGTCTATCCGATCTCGGCCCTGGCCACCGGCCCGCGCGTGGCCTCCTACCCGACGTCGCCGCAGCTGGACGAGCCCTTCTCGCGCGTCAGGCTGACCGAAGGCTGAACGCACCGGTAGTACAGTGGGAGATCACGGCGCCCGGCCCGACCGCCACTGCTCGGCCTGGTCGCACTGCGCCCACCCGCCGTCGTTCTGCTTCAGGAGTTGACCGTGCCCACCACCTCGTCCACCGCCACCCACGACGTCGTCCTGATCGGCGGCGGCATCATGAGCGCCACCCTGGGCGTGCTGCTGCAGAAGCTCGAGCCCACCTGGTCCATCGCCCTGTACGAGAGCCTCGATCAGGCCGGCCTGGAGTCCTCCGACCCGTGGAACAACGCGGGCACCGGCCACGCCGCCCTGTGCGAGCTGAACTACTCGCCCATGGACAAGAACGGACGGGTGGACGTCACCAAGGCGCTGGGCATCAACGAGCAGTTCTGGACCACCCGCCAGTTCTGGTCCTCCCTGGTGGCGGACGGCACGCTCAAGGACCCCAAGTCCTTCATCAACCCGCTGCCGCACATGTCCTTCGTGTGGGGTGACGACCACGCGGACTACCTCCGCACCCGCTATGAGGCCATGTCCGCCCAGCCGCTGTTCGCCGGCATGGAGCACAGCGAGGACCCGGAGCAGATCCGTGCCTGGGCCCCGCTGCTGATCGAGGGCCGTGAGCCGGGCCAGCGCCTGGCGGCGTCCCGCAACACCGGCGGCACCGACGTCGACTTCGGCTCCCTCACCCGCCAGCTCATCACGGCCATGGCCGGCGCCGGCGCCGAGGTGCGCTTCGGTCACAAGGTCACCGGCCTCACCCGCGGCACGGACGGCCGCTGGGAGGTCAAGGTCAAGAACAAGGCCGCCGGCTCCGAGCTCGTGGACCGCGCCCGCTTCGTCTTCGTCGGTGCCGGCGGCGGCGCCCTGCCCCTGCTGCAGAAGTCCGGCATCCCCGAGGCCAAGGGCTTCGGCGGCTTCCCGGTCTCCGGCCAGTTCCTGCGCTGCACGGACGAGTCCGTGGTCAACCAGCACATGGCCAAGGTGTACGGCCAGGCCGCCGTCGGCGCCCCTCCGATGTCCGTGCCCCACCTGGACACCCGCTTCGTCAACGGCAAGCGCTCCCTGCTGTTCGGCCCCTACGCCGGGTTCTCCACGAACTTCCTCAAGACCGGCTCCTACCTGGACCTGCCGCTGTCCGTGCGCCCGCACAACCTCAGCACGATGCTGGACGTGGCCAAGGACAACATGGACCTGACCAAGTACCTCGTGACCGAGGTGCTGAAGTCCCGGGACAAGAAGATCGACGCGCTGCACGAGTTCTACCCGGAGGCCGACGGCGGCGAGTGGGAGCTGATCACCGCGGGCCAGCGCGTGCAGGTGATGAAGCGCAAGGGCCGCTTCGGCGGCGTCCTGCAGTTCGGCACCGAGGTCGTCACCCACGCGGACGGCTCGCTCGGCGGCCTGCTCGGCGCCTCGCCCGGTGCCTCCACCGCGGCCCCCATCATGGTGAAGCTGCTCGAGCGCTGCTTCCCCGCGAAGATGGCCGGCTGGGACGGCACGCTCAAGGAGCTCATCCCGTCCCTGGGCCACACGCTCAACGACGACCCGGCGCTGCTGGACGAGGTCCGCACCGCCACGGACGCCGCACTGAAGCTGGCCTGACGCCGTGATGGGAGCGCTCGCACGGTTCTCACTCGGCCGGCGGGCGCTCGTGGCGCTCGTCACCGTGTTCATCGCGGTGTTCGGCGTCCTCTCCGCCGGGCAGCTCAAACGGGAGCTGATCCCCCCGCTCGAGCTGCCCGTCATCTCCGTGTCGACGCTCTACCCGGGGGCGTCCCCCGAGGTCGTGGACGCGCAGGTGGGAGAGCCCCTCGAGACGGCCCTGCAGGCCGTGGAGGGGCTCGAATCCTCGCGGTCCACGTCGCAGTCCGGCTTCAACGCGGTCCAGCTGGAGTTCGCCTACGGCACAGACCTGAACCGGGCCCGGTCCCAGGTGGACCGGGTGGTCGCCAACCTCGGGCCCCAGCTGCCGGAGGAGGCGGAGACCTCGTCCTTCGCGGGCTCCGTCTCCGACTTCCCGGTGGTCTTCCTCGCCCTGTCCGGGGACGAGGACCTCAACACCCTGCGCCGCCGCGCCGAGGACGTCCTGGCCCCGCGGCTGCAGAAGATCGACGGCGTCCGGGGCGCCGACGTCCTCGGCGGCACGGACGAGAACGTCTCCGTGGTCCCGGACCCGGCCGCGCTCGCCGCCGCCGGGCTGACCACCTCCGACATCACCGACGCACTCGAGGAGAACGCCGGCCTCTTCCCCGTCGGCCAGGTCACCGAGGGCGCGACCACCTATCCCGTCCAGGCGGGCGCCGCCGTCGAGGACCTCGAGGGCCTGCGCGGGATCGTCGTCGCTCCCTCCGGCGACGGCGAACCGCGCACCCTGGACGAGGTCGCCGACGTCACCCTCGTGGCCGCGGCCCCCACGTCCCTGACCCGCACCGACGGGGTGCCGACGCTGTCCGTCTCCGTGACCGCGACCCCGGACGCCGACCTCGTGGCGGTCTCGCAGGCCGTGCGCGACGCCCTGCCGGAGCTGGCGTCCCTGGTCGGCGGCGGCGCGGACCTGACCGTGGTGTTCGACCAGGCCCCGTTCATCCAGCAGTCCATCGACACGCTGTTCCAGGAGGGCCTGCTGGGCCTGGCGTTCGCCGTGCTGGTGATCGCCGTGTTCCTGCTCTCGGTGCGCTCCACCCTCGTCACCGCCGTGTCCATTCCGCTGTCCCTGCTGGCCGCCCTCATCGGGGTCGCGGCCTTCGGCTACTCCCTCAACACGCTGACGCTCGGGGCGCTGACGATCTCGATCGGCCGGGTCGTGGACGACGCGATCGTGGTGGTGGAGAACATCCGCCGGCACCTCGGCCTGGGCGCCGACCGGCGCACCGCGATCCTCGACGGCACGCGCGAGGTCGCCACCGCGATCACCGCCTCCACCCTGGTCTCCGTGGCCGTGTTCCTGCCCATCGCCTTCGTGGGCGGCCTGGCCGGCGAGCTGTTCCGGCCCTTCGCCGTGACCGCCACGGTCGCCCTGCTGGCCTCCCTCGTCGTCGCCCTGACGATCGTGCCGGTGCTGTGCTGGTGGTTCCTGCGCGCCCCGCGGCGCGGGGCCGAGACCACGGCCGCGCCCGCCGTCCCCGGCGACCGGCCCGTGGCGGCCGGCGGATGGCTCACCCGGGCCTACCGCCCGGTGCTGCGCTGGACACAGCGGCACACCGTGGTCACCCTCGCCGCCGCCCTGGCGCTGCTGGCCGGCACGGCCGCGCTGGTCCCGCTGATCCCCACGAACCTCCTGGGCGACTCGGGACAGAACTCGTTCGTCGTCACGGCGGAGCAGGAGCCGGGGACGTCGCTGGAGACCACGGCCGCCGCCGCCGAGCGCATCGAGCGGGTGCTGCTGGACACCGACGGCGTCGAGACGGTCCAGTGGACGGCCGGCACCACCGCCGGTCCGATGGGGGCCTTCGGCGGCTCCTCGGCGGACCGGGCGCGGTTCACGGTGGTGACCGACCCGGATGCGGACCAGGTGGCCCTCCAGGACGGGGTGCGCGCCGAGCTCACGGGTCTCGACGGCGTGGGCGACGTGTCCGTCTCCACACAGCAGGGGCCGAGCGGCGGCCAGGACATCGAGGTGGCCGTCTCCGCCCCCGACCCGCAGGCCCTCACCGCGGCCGCCGATCAGGTCGCCGAGGCGCTGCGGCCCGTCGAGGGTGCCCGCGAGGTGACGACGCCGGCTTCGGACCTGCGCCCGACGTTCCAGGTGGACGTGGACACCGTCGCCGCCGCCCGGCTCGGCCTGACCGAGGAGGCGGTGGCCGGCCAGGCCGCCGCCGCCCTGCAGGCCGTGCCCGTGGGCGACGTCCGCTTCGGGTTCGAGAGCTTCGCGGTGCAGCTGGGTGACCCGGAGCCGGTCGAGTCCCTCGACGCCCTGCGCCAGGTGCCCGTGGAGACGGCCGAGGGGCCCGTGCCGCTGGGGGACCTCGCCGAGGTCTCGCGAGTGCCGGTGCCCGCCCGGGTGACGTCCTCGAACGGCGAGCGGACCGCCGTCGTCACGGTGACCCCGGACGACGAGGACCTCGGGGCCGTCTCGCGCCGGGTCACGCAGGCCGTGGCGGAGCTGGACCTGCCCGAGGGCGTCACCGCGGCCGTGGGCGGCGCGGCGGAGCAGCAGGCGCAGACGTTCCGGGACCTCGGACTGGCGCTGCTGGCCGCCGTGGCAACCGTGTACGTCGTGATGGTGGCGACGTTCAACTCGCTGCGCCAGCCGCTCGTGCTGCTCGTGTCGATCCCCTTCGCCGCCACGGGCGTGTTCCTGGCGCTGCTGGCCACCGGCACGCCGCTGGGACTGTCCACGATGATCGGGCTGCTCATGCTGGTGGGCATCGTGGTGACGAACGCGATCGTGCTGATCGACCTGATCAACCAGTACCGCCGCGACCGCGGCATGACCCTGGACGAGGCGATCGAGGTGGGCGCGCTCAACCGCGTGCGCCCGGTGGTGATGACGGCCCTGGCCACCGTCCTGGCCATGACCCCGATGGCCCTGGGCATCACGGGGCACGCGGGGTTCATCTCCCAGCCCCTCGCGGTGGCCGTGGTGGGCGGCCTGGTGTCCTCCACCCTGCTCACGCTCGTGCTCGTGCCCGTGCTGTACCGGCTCACCGAGGTCCGCGGGGAGCGCCGCCTGCAGGAGGAGCGCCGTGTCGCGGCCGAGCGGGAGGCGCAGCGCGTCGCGGCCGAGCGCGCGGCCGAGCAGGCGCGCCGGGCTGAGGAGCGTTGGGCGGCCCCGTCCGAGCTCGACGCCGGACGCCTCGGCCGACTCCGGCAGCGCCTCCGCCGGCGGTGGCGCCGGGCCTGACCTCACGCGTGGCGCGGGCCGGGGCGGCGGGGCGCACCCCCGTCGCTCAGGCGCCGTCGTGCACCGCGAGGCTCGAGCCGCGCCGGTCCTTGCGCACCTCGAGGCGCACGCCGATCTCCTGCCTCATCCGTTCGACGTGGGAGACGAGGCCCACGGTCCGGCCACCGGTCCGCAGGGTGTCCACGACGTCCAGGACGTCGTCGAGGGTGTCCGCGTCGAGCGAGCCGAAGCCCTCGTCCACGAAGAGCGTGTCCAGTTCGATGCCGCCGGCTTCGGCCTGCACGGTGTCCGCGAGCCCCAGGGCGAGGGCGAGGGAGGCCATGAAGGTCTCGCCGCCCGAGAGCGTGGCCGGGTGGCGCGTCTCGTCCACGTAGTGGTCCCGGATGACGAGTTCGAGGCCCTTGTTCCCGCGCCCGCCCACGGCGTCGGAGTACTCGATCGAATACCGCTGGTCCGTCATGGCGAGCAGACGCTCGGTGGCCGCGGCGGCGACCTCCTCGAGCCGCCCGGCGAGGACGTAGCTCGTCAGGGGCATCTTGAGCAGGTTCTCCCCGCCGCCGCGGACGAGGTCGAGCAGCCCCCGCACCCGCGTGTGCTCGGCGATGAGCCCGGCGGACCGCTCCAGGACCTCGGTCAGGGCGGCTGACTGGCGGCGCACCGTGGCGACGAGTGAATCGAGTCGCCCGACCGCCGTCGCCCGGGACGAGCTCGCGGCCTCGGCCGCGGCGAGCGCCTCGGCGGCGGCGCGGGTCTGCTCCTCGGTCGGCGGCTCGACGCCCGCCTCGGCGAGGGCGCGGCCCCGGCGGACGGGCTCGCTCGCCTCGAGCTCGGCGAGGCGGGCCCGTTCGGCGTGCCACTCCTGCACGGCGGCCGTGCGCGCGGCGGCCTCCGTCTCCTCGAGGCGGGCCGCGCGCGCCGCGTCGACGTCGTCGAAGTGCTGTTCGGCCAGCGCGGCGGTGAGCGCCTGGTCGGTCTCGTCGGCGACCGCCCGGGCGCGCGCGTCCTCGTCCTGCGCCGCAGCGAGGGCGGCCAGGACCCGGCGTGCGGCGGTGACCTGGTCGCGGCGGGCGTCGAGGGTCTCGGCGTCACCGCGGGCGGCCTCGACGGCGTCCCGCAGCTCGGTCAGCCGGGCGGCACGGTGGGCGGCGGCCTCGGCGAGCCGACCGTCCTCGGCCGCGAGCGCGGCGGCGGTCTCGTCGGCCCCGGCGAGCGTCTTCTCGGCGGCGGTCAGCCGCCGGCGGTCCGCGGCGAGGTCCTTCGCCGCCTGGTCCAGCGCGGCCCGTTCGGCCTCGGCGCGCTCGAGCGCCTCTCGCGCGGCCTCGGGTGCGAGCCCGGCGGCGGCCTCGCGCGCCGTGCGGAGGGTCTGCTCGGCGGCGCGCAGGGCGGTCTCGGCGTCGGTCGCGGCCCGGTCGGCCGCGGTCCGGGCCTGCTCGGCGTCCCGCACGTCCGCCTCGGTCACCGTGGTGTCCGCGGTGGCGGCCGGGGCCGGGTGCTCGGGCGAGCCGCACACGGCGCACGGCTCGCCGGGCACGAGCCGCTCCGCCAGTTCGGAGGCGGCCTGCTCGTACCGGGCACGCAGCAGACCGACGTGCCGTTCGGCGGCCTCGCGTCGCCGCTCCTGTGCCTCCCGGTGGGCCCGGGCCGCGGTCTCTGCCTCGACGGCGCGGGCGGCCGCGGCCTCGGCGGCCGTGCGGCGAGCGGCGGCCTCGGACACGGCGCGGTCCACGGCCTCCCGGGCGCCGAGACGCTCGGTGCCGCGTTCGACGGCCGCGCGGTGTGCCGCGACGGCCGCCTCACGCTCGGGGCGGGACTCGACCAGGGCGGCGCGGTCGCGGCCGATCTCGGCCCGACGCTCCGCCGCGGCGGCCGCCTCCTGCTCCAGCTCGCCCATCCGGGCACGGTCCTGGACGGCGCGTGCCACCGCCTCCGCGGCGCGCTCGGCCTCCCCCAGCGCCTGGCGGGAGGCGGGCGCGTCGGCGGCCCCGTCCGCCCGGGCGGCGGCGAGCCACGCCGCCGCGGTCGGCTCGTCCTCGACGTGCGCCAGGGCCTCCGTCACCGTCTCCGACGCGGTGCCGGCGGCGTCCGCCGCCGCGGTGGCCCGCTGGGCGGCCGCGAGCACCCGCCCGGCGCGCTCATGGGCGTCGACGGCGCGGCGCCGCGCCGCGGCGGTCTCGGCCTCGGCGTCGTGGTCGCGTCGACGGCTCGCCCACGCCTCGGCCGCGGCCAGGTCCCGCCCGCGGGTCTCCAGCTCACGCGCCGTCACCCGGGCCCGCTGCTCCGCGGCGCGGGCCGTGGCGAGGTCGGCCCGCGCGTCCTCGTGGGCGCGACCTGCGCGCTCGGCGGCGAGGCCGAGCAGCCGGTCGTCCGTGTCCGGTGACGGCTCCGGCGCATGCCAGTCCGGGCCGAGCGCCTCGTGGAGCGCCTCGGCCAGCTGTGCCCGCGCGGTCCGGGCCACGTCCGCGTCCACGGCCACCGCGGTGTCCAGCCGGGCCGTCTCGACGCGCAGGTGCTCCTCGACGCCGTCGAAGCGCTGCGTGCCGAAGAGCCGCCGCAGCAGGACGCGGCGCTCATCCGACTTCGCGGTGAGGAACTGGGCGAACTGTCCCTGAGGCAGCAGGACCACCTGCATGAACTGCTCGGCGTCCAGGTGCAGGACGGCCGCGATCTGCTGGCCGACCTCGTCCGCCCGGGTGAGCGGCGCCGTCCATTCCCCGTCCACGCGTTCCCGCAGGGAGACCGTGGCCTGCGTGGTGACGGTGGCGCCGCCCGCCGCGCTGCGTCTCCGGCGGGGCCGCTCGTGCTTGGGCGAGCGGACCACCTCGAAGCGCCGGCCCTGCACGGTGAACTCGACCTGCACCTCGGGGATCACCGCGCCGGGCTCGCGCAGCGTGGTCACGAGCGACTCGGCCGACCGTCCGCCCGGCACGGTCCCGTAGAGGGCGAAGCACAGCGCGGCCAGCACCGTGGACTTGCCCGCGCCGGTGGGCCCGTCCAGCAGGAACAGGCCGCCCGCGTTGAGCCGGTCGAAGTCGACGTCCTGCGCCTGGGCGTAGGGCCCGAGCCCCTCCAGGCGCATCCGATGGATCCTCATGCGCGCACCTCCCCCGCGCGAGCGGCCTCGAGGGCGTCCCGCAGCAGGTCCTGCTCGGCCCCGCTGGCCGGCCGCTGCCGGACGTGGTCCACGAAACCGACCGCGAGCGCGTGGTCCGAGGGTGCCTGCCGCAGGACCTGGGCGTAGGTCCGCTCCCGGGCCCGCCTCCCGCCGGCCGGTTCGTGGCGGAAGACGAGCACGGAGGGGAACCGGGTCTTCAGGCGCTCCAGGGCCCGCTCGGGGCGTTCGTCGTCGGTGACGGTGACCTGCACCCAGCACTGCTCCGCCCACGCGAACTCCGGGGACTCCAGCAGGTCCTCGATCGGCCCGGACAGCACCGCCAGGCGCCGTCCGGCGTCCCAGTCCACGGCCTCGACGTCGGTGACGGCCCCGCCCGTGACGTGGACGAGCCAGCCGCCCTTGCGGTGGCCCGCCTCGGAGAAGGAGTACGGCAGCGGTGAGCCGGAGTACCGCACGTGCTCTGCCAGCCGCTGGCGGCCGTGCAGGTGGCCCAGGGCCGCGTAGTCGAGCCCGTCGAACACGGAGACCGGCACCTGCCCCAGCGTGCCCACCAGCATCTCGGGCGGGGCGTCCGGCTCGACGTGCTCGCCCTCGCCGATGTCCCGTTCGGACTCGGAGCCGTGGCCCCCGGCCGCGAACAGGTGGGCCAGCACGACGGCGGCCACCGGCTCCGGCGTCTCGGCGCGGCGGGCGGCCAGATCGGCGTGGACGCGGCGGACCGCCTCCGTCAGCACGGCCGTGTGGTGGGGCTCCACGCCCCAGGCCGGTCCCTGGTGGCGCGGTTCGAGGTAGGGGATGCCGTAGACGGCCACGGTCTGGCCCGCGCCGCCGTCGACCCCGGGCTCGGTGAGCAGCACGGGGCGGTCCAGCTCCGCCGCGTCCGCGCGCACGTGCACGCCCGCGGCCGCCAGGAGTCCGCCGCCGAAGCCGAGGCGCACCGCCGAGTCGTGGTTGCCGCTCGTGAGCACCACCTGGGCGCCGGCCGCGTGCAGCCGGGTGAGCGTCCGGTCCAGCAGCCGGACGGCGTCCGCCGGCGGCAGCGCGCGGTCGTACACGTCCCCGGCCAGCAGGACGGCGTCCACGCCGCGCTCCGTCACGGTCGCGACGAGGGCGTCCAGGACCTCCTCCTGGGCCTCGAGCAGCCCGGTGCCGTGGAACGACCGGCCCAGATGCCAGTCCGAGGTGTGCAGCAGGATCATGCGGCCCACTCTAGGGAGGGTGTGGACGGGATAAGCACGACGCGGTGCAGCTCGTACGATGGCGGCATGTCCGCCACCGCGCCCGAGCCCACCGCCTCCTCGTCCACGCCCCTGCCCGGCCCCGAGCACGCCGACCGGGTCCTGGCCCTCCTCGCGGCCGGTGCCGCCGGGGACGCGCTGGGCGGCGTCGTCGAGTTCACCCCCGCGTCGGGGATCGCGGCGGTGCACGGCCCCGCCGGCGTCACCGACGCCGCGGACCTGCTCGCCCAGGAGGGCGCCCACGCCCTGCCGATCACCGACGACACGCAGCTGACGCTGTACGTGCTCGACGGCCTGCTCGAGTGGATCGAGTGGCAGAACGACGGCGTCCCGGCCGATCCTGCGGCGTGCGTGTGGCTCGCGTGCCTGCGCTGGTTCGCCACGCAGGACGGCGCGCTGCCCGAGGGCGCTCCCCCGGCCCCGCCCCGCTGGATCGACGCGCACGCGGAGCTGAAGGTGCGCCGCGCGCCGGGCACCGCGTGCCTGACCGGGCTCGCCGAACCGGGGATGGGCCTGCCGGGCGACCCGCACAACCCGGGTTCGAAGGGCTGCGGGACGGTCATGCGCTCGGCCCCGTACGGGATGGTGCCGGGGCTCGAGGACCCGCACGTCGTGTCCCTCGCCCGCCAGGGGGCCGTCCTCACGCACGGCCACCCCACCGCGTGGGTCGCGGCGGGCGCGTACGCCCTCGTCATCGCGGCCCTGCTGCGCGGCCTGGACCTGGCCGCCGCGGTCGCGCACGCCCGCGCGTGGCTCGACGGCCTGGGCGAGGAGGCCGCGGAGACCCGCGCCGCCGTGACCGCGGCGGTCGACCTGGCCGGCACCGTCGACGCCGACCCCGGCGCCCCCGGCGCCCTCCCCACCGCGCTCGGCGAGGGCTGGGTCGCGGAGGAGGCCCTGGCGATCGCGCTGTATGCCGCGCTCACCGCGCAGGCGGTGCACCCGGCCGATCCGGCGGCGGCGCTCGCCCTGGCGCTGCGGATCGGCGTGAACCACGACGGCGACTCCGACTCCACGGCCTCGCTGGCCGGGCAGGTGCTCGGCGTGGCGCACGGCACCGCCGTGTTCGGTGCGCACGACCCCGCGGACCGCGCCGCGGCCGAGGCCTCCGTCCCGGGGTGGGTCGCCGAGCGCGAGGTCGTCCTGGAGGCCGCCCGGCGCTGGAGCGCCGCGACCACCTGAGTGGTTCAGCGCGCGGCGTCCGGCCAGTTCCCGTCGAGCATCTGCAGGAACTCCCCCTCGGAGACCAGGGCGATGGCCTGCCCACGGTCCCGCCGGCGCAGGGCGTCCCGCGTCTTGCGGTGCGCCAGCGCCGTGGTCACGGCCTGCGGTGCCCCGTCCTCGGCGCGCGGGCGGTGCAGGTCCGCGGCCTCGAAGCCGTCCCCCACGACGAGCATCGTGGTGGCCGCGCCCACCCGGTTCGCGGTCTGCGCGCCGTGCGCGGCCGCGCGCGTCTTGGCACGCTGACGCGACATGCCGATGCCGCCCGTGAACACCACGGTCTGGCCGAACAGGGGGTGGCCCGGGTCGGCGGCCGGGTTCGGGAGCGGATTGACGCCCTCGTCCGGCCAGCGCATGAAGTCGGGCATGGCGCGTTCGTCCCGCAGCGGGACCCGCGCGTCGAAGACGCCCTCGGTACGCCGGGCCTGGCGGGTGGCCTTCGACTCGGCGCCCGATCCCGCCGCCCGGGGGGCGAGGACGCTGACGCTCAGCCCCTGGGCCCGCATCAGGCGGTCGACGCCGCGGCCGGCCGGCGCGTCGGTCAGCCCGGGCAGAATCTCCGCGTCGGCCGGCGGCGCCCCCAGCACGCGCCGGCCGATGTCCACGAGGATGGCCGCGCAGGCCTCGGCGTCGGCCAGTGCGTCGTGGTGGCGCCCCGGGGTGAACCCGGCCTCGCGCGCCGCGGAGGGCAGGGCGTACGAGGGCAGGTCGTAGACGCGGCGCGCCAGCACCAGGGTGCACACGAACTCCAGGCCCGGCACGTCCCGGCCGGAGACCTCGAGGCCGGACTCGATGACGCCGACGTCGAAGCCCGCGTTGTGCGCCGCGAGCACGTCCGTCCCCACGAAGTCCGCGAGCTCGTCGTACACCTGCGCGAACCGGGGGGCGTCCAGGACGCGGTCCTCGGTGATGCCGTGGATGCGCACGTTGCGGGGATCGAACCGGTCGAAGCCGACGGGCGGACGGATCAGCCACTCGGCACGGTCCACCATGACCCCGTCCCGCACCCGGACGGCGCCCACGGCGCACGGGGAGCCGCGGAAGCCGTTGGCGGTCTCGAAGTCGATCGCGGTGAAGTCCAGCCCCGGCACGGGGACGCGCCCGCCGCTCACGGGCGCGCGTCGAGCGCGTCCACCAGGTAGGGCAGCAGGGCGCGGAAGGCGTGCCCCCGGTGGCTGATCGCGTTCTTGTCCTCGGGGCTCAGCTGCGCGGTGGACACGTCCCGGCCCTCGGGCCGCAGGATCGGGTCGTAGCCGAAGCCGCCGTCCCCCACGGGCTCGCGCAGCAGCGTGCCGGGCAGGCGGCCGTGCTCGACGTGCTCGACGTGGATGGCCCGGGCGCCCGCGGCGTCCGGGCCGCTGGGGACCGCGAGCGCGGCGGCGCACACGAACTGGGCACCCCGATGCTCGTCCGGCACGTCGGCCAGCTGGGCCAGCAGCAGCTCGAGGTTGGCACGGTCGTCCCCGTGGCGCCCGGCCCAGCGGGCCGAGAAGATCCCGGGGGCGCCGTGCAGCACGTCCACGGCCAGACCGGAGTCGTCCGCGACGGCGATCAGCCCGGTGTGCGCGGCCACGGCGCGGGCCTTCTTCAGCGCGTTCTGGGCGAACGTGACGCCGTCCTCGACGACGTCCGGGGCGCCCACGGCGCCCGCGTCCACCACCGCGGCCTCCACGTCGAGGCCGGGCACGGCGCCGGCGAGCAGCTGCCGCAGCTCGCGCACCTTGCCCGCGTTGTGCGTGGCGAGCACGATGCGGGCGCCCTCCGGCAGGCCCGCCGACGAGGAGGCGGGCGCGCTCACGCCCGGTCCTCCGTGGCGGCGGCCAGGGTCTCGGCCTGGATGCGGGCCAGCTCACCCGTGCCGATCAGGGCCAGGTCCAGCAGGGTGTCCAGCTCGGCGCGGGTGAACGGCGCGCCCTCGGCGGTGCCCTGCACCTCCACGAACTCCCCGGCCCCGGTGACGACCACGTTCATGTCCGTCTCCGCCTTCACGTCCTCCACGTACGGCAGGTCGAGGACGGGCACCCCGTCCACGATGCCCACGGACACCGCGGCGACGGAGTCCTTGAGGACGGCAGCGCCCTTGGCGAGGATCCCCTCGCGCCGCGCCCAGGCCACCGCCTCGGCGAGGGCGACGTAGGCGCCCGTGATGGCGGCGGTGCGGGTGCCGCCGTCGGCGTCGAGGACGTCGCAGTCCAGGACGATGGTGTTCTCCCCCAGGGCGGACAGGTCGATGACGGCGCGCAGGGACCGGCCGATCAGGCGGGAGATCTCGTGGGTGCGCCCGCCGATCCGGCCCTTGACGGACTCGCGCTGGCTGCGCTCGTTGGTGGCCCGCGGGAGCATCGCGTACTCGGCGGTGACCCAGCCGGTCCCCTCGCCCTTGAGCCAGCGCGGCACGCCCTCGGTGAAGGAGGCGGTGCACAGCACGCGGGTGTTCCCGAACTCGATCAGGGCCGAGCCCTCCGCCTGCCGGGACCAGCCCCGGGTGATGGTGATGGGGCGCAGCTCGTCGACGGCGCGGCCGTCCGGGCGGGGGGCGGTGGGGGCGGGAGAGCTCATGGCCTCCAGTCTAGGCACGCCCTCAGACGCCGTAGCTCAGCCCCGAGACGGCGACGGCCAGCGGGCCGTCGTACACCTCGCGGGCCTCCTGGACGGCGCGCTGCGGATCGTTCCACACCGGCAGGTGTGTGAGCAGCAGCTTCCGGGCCCCGGCCTGCGCCGCCGTCTCGCCGGCCCGTCGGCCGGTCAGGTGGACGCCGTCGATGCCGTCGTCCCGGCCCTCGTGGAAGGCGGCCTCGCACAGGAACACGTCCGCGTCCCGCGCGGCCTCGACGAGCCCCTCACACGCGTCGGTGTCCCCGGAGTAGGTGAGCACGCGGGTGGTGACGTCGCCGTCGTCGTCGACGCGGTCCACCTCGACCCGGATCGCGTAGGCCTCGTCGATGGGATGGCGCACGGGGACCGGGGTGAACCGGAACGGACCGAGCCGCTCGGGGCGGCCGGCGGCCCAGCACCGGAACTCGAAGTCCTGGTGCATCCCCGGCTCGGGGTCCATCCCGTACGCCTCGGCGATGCGGTCGGCGGTGCCGGCGGGTCCGTAGACGGGCAGCCGGCCGCGTCCCCAGCCGGCCGGGTTCCAGCGGATGGCCACGTGCATCCCGCACAGGTCCATGAAGTGGTCCGGGTGCAGGTGGGAGAGCAGGATGCCGTCCAGGTCCTCGAGCTCGACGTAGCGCTGCAGCACGCCGAGGGCGCCGTTGCCGAGGTCGAGCAGGATCCGCCACGTGCGCGGGGTGACGCCGTCCTCGGCCACGCCCTCGGCGGTGAGGAGGTAGCACGAGGCGGGCGAGCCCGGGCCGGGGAAGGACCCGGAGGCCCCGATGATGGTCAGCTTCACGTCACACCCTCCTGCTCGGGGCCCGGCCGGACGGAGGCCGCCGAGCGCGTCGGGACCGGCGCGGCCGCGGGGCGGGGCGCGCCGATCGTCTCCAGGCGTCGCACGGACTCGACCTCGGGTCCGAGGAAGCGGCGCGCGAGGGCCTGGAAGTGGTCGGGGTCGCCGGTGGCGGCGAAGCGGTGGCGGGTGGCCTGGCCGGAGCCCGCGGCCGAGTGGGGGTGCTCGAGGCCGAGGCGGACCAGCTCCCGGTAGAGGTCCTTGGCGGTCTCCTCCGCGGAGGAGACGAGCGTGACGTCCTCCCCCATCACGAGGGAGAGCGCGCCGGTCAGCAGCGGGTAGTGGGTGCATCCCAGCACGAGGGTGTCCACGCCCGCCGCACGCAGCGGGGCCGTGTACTCCCGGGCGGTCTCCAGCAGTTCGGGGCCGGTGGTGATGCCGGCCTCCACGAACTCCACGAACCGCGGGCACGCGACCGAGGTGATCTCGAGGTGCGGGGCGGCCGAGAACGAGTCCTCGTAGGCGCGGGACCCGACGGTCGCCTCGGTGCCGATCACACCGATCCGGCCCGTGCGGGTGGCTGCCACGGCGCGGCGCACGGCGGGCTGGATCACCTCGATCACGGGGATGCCGTGGCCTCCCGTGTAGCGCTCGCGGGCGTCGCGCAGCACGGCGGCCGACGCGGAGTTGCACGCGATCACGAGCGCCTTGACGCCGCGCGCGACGAGCTCGTCCATGATCGCCAGGGCGAGGGCCCGTACCTCGGCGATGGGCCGCGGGCCGTACGGCGAGTGCTCCGTGTCGCCCACGTAGAGGATGGACTCGTGGGGCAGCTGGTCCATGATCGCCCGGGCCACGGTCAGCCCGCCCACGCCCGAGTCGAACACGCCGATCGGCGCGGCGGCGTCCACGGCGGCGCGCTGGCCGCTCACTGCTCGCCCTCCGCGTCCCCGGCGCCCGGCGCGGACTCGTCCGCGCCCTCGGGCAGCTCGCTGAGCATCTCCGTCATGAGCGTCTCCAGCAGCCACGAGGTGAAGTTGTAGAGCAGGGCCATGGTGGACTCGACGTCCTCCGCGCTGCGCCAGTCGTCCACGGCGTGCACGCGGGCGGCGTCCTCCTCGGTCTCGACGCCCAGGCGGGCCGCGAGGACGAGGCGCACGTCGTTGAGCGCGCGGCCGAAGGCCGGCGCCTGGTCGTGCGGGACCTCCACGCGCGTCGAGCGCAGCAGCTCGAGTGCCAGGCGCGCGTCCGCGAGCTTCCCCTCCGACAGGGCGTCCTCGGTCAGGGCCCGGTGGGCGCCCTGTTCGGCGGCGCCGGCCTGGGGCATCGCATCCGGCAGGAGGCGTGCGACGGCCGGGTCGGTGGGGGCCGAACGCTGCGGCTCCGGGTCCTGGCTCAGGTGCAGCCCGGAGACCAGCCCCCAGAACGCGGCGTCGGACGCGTCCAGCCCGGCCACGGGGCCCGCGTCCTGCGCGGCGGACACGGACGGCGGCGCCGCCGGGGGATCTTCGGGCGTGTCGACGCCGTCCTCGGCGGCCGGGGCCTCGGCGGGGTCCGCCTCGGCGGGGCGCACGTCCGCGCGTCGGCCCTCGAGCAGGGCGACGACGTCCCTGACCAGCCCGCGCAGCAGGCGCACCTCCGGCAGCTCCAGCTGCGCCGTGTACCCCCGCCGCGTCCAGCGGAACCGTTCTGCCATGCCCCTCCTCAGTCCTCCGCCTGCTCCAGCGTGGCCCACAGCCCGTAGCCGTGCATCGCGCCCACGTGCAGCTCGGCCTTCTCCTTGGTGCCCGTCGCCACCACGGACCGGCCCCGCTCGTGGACCTCGAGCATGAGCCGCTGCGCCTTGGCCGCGGAGTAGCCGAAGTGGGTGCGGAACACGTAGGCCACGTAGCTCATCAGGTTCACCGGGTCGTTCCACACCACCACGTTCCACGGCCGGTCCCGGGCTGTGTCCTCGTGAGGCCGCTCCAGCAGGGCGGTGTCGGTGGCGCCGGCGGGGACGGACTCACCCGGCGCCGGACGCACGGCGCGCGGCGCGGACGGATCGTGGCGGGTCAGCACGGACATGCGCCCCAGTGTACGAGGCGGGCGGGCCAGGACCGGCCCCGCCACGGTCCACTAGGGTGGGGGCGTGAGCCAGAACCCCGTGCCCAGCGCCCCGCGGACCGCCGACGACTGGCAGATCCCCACGGCGCTGATGACCGACCACTACGAGCTGACCATGCTCCAGGCCGCGCTGAAGGCCGGCACCGCGCACCGCCGCTCCCGCTTCGAGCTGTTCACCCGACGCCTGCCCAGCGGCCGCCGCTACGGCGTGGTGGCCGGCGTGGGCCGCGCGCTGGAGGGCCTGTCCCGCTTCCGGTTCGACACGCCCGAGCTCGACTTCCTCGCGGACACCACCGCCCTCGACGACGCCACGCTGGCCTGGCTGGCCGACTACGAGTTCACGGGTGACATCGTGGGCTACGCCGAGGGCGAGGCCTACTTCCCGCACTCCCCCCTCCTGCAGGTGGAGTCGACGTTCGCCGAGGCGTGCATCCTGGAGACCTACCTGCTCTCCATCTACAACTACGACTCCGCCGTGGCCTCCGCAGCCTCCCGCATGACGGCCGTCGCGGACGGCCGCCCGTGCGCCGAGATGGGCTCGCGCCGCACGCACGAGGAGTCTGCCGTGGCCGCCGCCCGCGCCGCGGCCATCGCGGGCTTCACCGCCACCTCGAACCTCGAGGCGGGCCGCCGGTACGGCATCCCGACCGTCGGCACCGCCGCCCACTCCTTCACCCTGCTGCACGACTCGGAGCGCGCCGCCTTCGAGGCCCAGGTCGCCGCGCTCGGGGCGGACACCACCCTCCTCGTGGACACGTATGACGTGGAGCAGGGCGTGCGCACCGCGGTCGAGGTTGCCGGCCCGGCCCTGCGGAACGTCCGGGTCGACTCCGGCGACCTCGTGATCCAGGCTCACCGCGTGCGCGAGCTGCTCGACGAGCTGGGCAACACCGAGACCGGGATCATGGTCACCTCGGACCTGGACGAGTACGCGATCGCCGCCCTGCGCTCCGCCCCCGTCAGCTCGTACGGCGTGGGCACGCGCCTGGTCACCGGGTCCGGCGCGCCCACCGCCTCCATGGTCTACAAGCTCGTGGCCCGCCAGGACGACGACGGCACGTGGGTGGACGTGGCCAAGGCCAGTTCCGGCAAGGCCAGCCGGGGCGGCCGCAAGGAGGCCGCGCGCCGCCGCGACCCGCGGGGCCGGGCCACCGCCGAGGTGATCGGCGTCAACCGCGGCGCCGCGCCCGACGCCGACGACCGTCCCCTGCTGCACCGTTTCGTGCACGCCGGCGAGCTGGCCGAGGGCTGGACCGGCCCCGAGGCCGTCACCCGCGCCGCCGAGCGGCACGCCGCCTCCCTGCGCGAGCTGCCCGCCTCGGTGGGCCGCCTGCAGCCGGGCGACCCCGCCATCCCGACCATCTTCCTGGAGGACTGACCCATGGAGAACCTGAACCGCGCCCTGGTGATCGTGGACGTGCAGAACGACTTCTGCGAGGGCGGCGCCCTCGGCGTGACCGGCGGCGCCGCCGTCGCGGCCGGGGTCAGCGAGCACCTGGCCGAGCACGCGGACGCCTACGCGTCCGTGGCCGCCACGCGCGACTGGCACGTCGACCCGGGCACGCACTTCGCCGCGGCCACCGGCGCCGAGCCGGATTTCCGCACCACCTGGCCGGTGCACTGCGTGGCCGGCACCGCCGGCGCCGAGCTGCATCCCGACCTGGACGCCGAGCACCTCGACGCCGAGTTCCTCAAGGGCCTGCACACGGACGCCTACTCCGGCTTCGACGGCGCCCTCGGCGAGCCCGACGCCGTCCCGACCGGGGCCGCGGGCGAGCGCCCCTCCGGGACCGTCGGCCCGTACGGGGCCACCGCCGTGGCCGCGGCCGCCGTCGAGTCCGGCGCCCCCGGCCTCGACGAGTGGCTCCGTGAGCAGGGCGTGGACGCGATCACCGTGGTGGGCATCGCCACGGACCACTGCGTGCGCGCCACCGTGCTCGACGCCCTCGACGCCGGCTACGAGGTCACCGTGCTGACCGACCTGGTGGCCGGCGTCGACGAGGCGGCCGCCCAGGCCGCGCTCCACGAGATGGAGGCCGCCGGGGCCATCCTGGCGACCTCGTGAGCGGGTTCGGCCCCGAGCGGCACCGGCGTCGCCTCTGAGGCGCCGCACGCCGAGACAGTGACGAATGTCACTCGATGCGGCATGATGGAGGCACGCGGCCCCGGCGGGCGTGCCGGAGCCGGTGCCCGACGTCGACGAGGAGAGCAGCCATGACCGACTCCCCCATCGCCGCAGACCGGGACGGCATCCGCTACCTCTCCGGGGCGATCCCGGCCGCCGACGACGTCCGCGCCCTCTACGACGCCGTGGGCTGGTCCGCCTCCACGGCGGACATGGACACGCTCATGGGCGGGCTGCAGGGCTCGGCCACCGTGGTGACCGCCTTCGACGGCGGCCGTCTGGTCGGCCTGGCCCGCGTGGTCTCCGACGGCCACACCATCGCCTACCTGCAGGACATCCTCGTGGATCCGGGGCACCAGCGCCGCGGCATCGCCTCCGAGCTGCTGCGCCGCGTTTTCGCCCGGTTCGGCCAGGTGCGTCAGCACGTGCTGCTCACGGACACCGAGGAGCGCCAGCGCGCCTTCTACGAGGCCCATGGATTCCGCGAGTCCCGTGACGTGGAGGGTGACGAGCTGCGCGCCTTCGTGCGCTTCCAGTCCCGGGACGGCTGAGCCCGGCGCTCAGGCCGACACGGCCTGCCGCTCCCCCCGGGCGGGGGCGGCGGCGAGATCGCCGAGCCGCTCGGCCTCGTGCGGGCCGGGCTTCATGGCGCGCAGCGCGTTGACGATGGCCACGACGTCCACGAGCTCCTGGAACAGCGCGCCGACCAGAGCCGGGATGGCGCCCGTGGCGGCGATGACCATCAGGACCAGGGAGAGCGCGATGCCGACCCAGATCGACTGCGTGGCCACCTGCAGGGTGCGCTGGCCGGCGGCCACGGCGACGGCGACCTTGGAGACGTCGTCGGCGAGCACCACCACGTCGGCGGACTCGGAGGCGGCGGTCGAGCCGCGGGCGCCCATGGCCACGCCCACGTCCGCGGCGGCGAGCACGGGGACGTCGTTGACGCCGTCGCCGACCATCATCACCGGGCGCTCCGGGCGCTCGGAGAGCAGGCGGACCTTGTCCGCGGGCAGCAGGTCCGCGTGGACCTCGTCGATGCCCGCCTCCCTGGCGATGTGCCGTCCGGTGGCCTCGGCGTCGCCGGTGAGCATGAGGACCTGTCGTGCGCCGAGGCGGTGGAGCGCCTGCACGGTGGCGGCGGACTCGGGGCGGATGCGGTCGGCCAGCAGCAGGACGCCGGCGAAGGCGCCGTCCACGGCCACGTAGACGGCGGACTGACCGGGGGCGAGGTCGGCGGTGACGGTGTCCGGGGCGGCCTGCGTGACGTAGGCGCGCTTGCCGACGACGACGCGCCGACCCTCGAGCACCGCCACGACCCCGTGGGTGGCCTCCTCCGTGGCATCCTGCGCGGTCGCCAGGGACAGCCCGCGCTCCTCGGCCGCCGCGCGGATGGCGTCGGCGAGCACGTGCACGGAGTACTGCTCGGCGGAGGCGGCCAGGCGCAGCAGCTCGTCCTGGGCGAAGCCGGCGGCCGGGCGCACGCCGACCAGCTCGGGGCGGCCGGCGGTGAGGGTGCCGGTCTTGTCGAAGCCCACGGTCTGCACGGAGCCGAGGGCCTCGATGGTCCCACCCGACTTCACGATCACCCCGGACGTGGCGGCGCGGGACATGCCGCCGAGGAAGGCCACCGGAGCGGCGATGAGCAGCGGACACGGCGTGGCCACCACGAGCACCTCGGCGAAGCGGACCGGGTCCTGGGACAGCCACCAGGCCAGGCCGGCGATCAGGTAGGCGACGGCGGTGAACGGCACGGCGTAGCGGTCGGCCAGGCGCACCATGGGGGCGCGGGACTCGGCCGCCTGCTGCACGAGGGAGACGATGGCCGCGTACTGCGAGTCGGCCGCGGAGGCGGTCGCCTCGAGCACGAAGGCGCGGGTGCCGTTGAGCGCGCCGGACATCACGGCCGAGCCGGTGCGGCGCGTGACGGGCAGGGACTCGCCGGTCAGGGAGGACTCGTCCAGGTCCACGGCGACCTCCCCGCCGTCCTCGGCGGAAGCCACGGTGCCGTCCACGGGAAGCACCTCGGCGGGACGCACCAGGAGCCGGTCGCCGGCACGCACCTCCTCCACCGGCACGTCCTCCACGGAGCCGTCCGGGCCCAGGCGATGCGCGCGCTGCGGGGCGCGGTCCAGCAGGGCGGACAGATCCCGCCGAGCGCGGCCGGCCGCGTAGTCCTCGAGGGCCTCCCCACCGGTGAGCATCAGGCAGACGAGCACGGCGGCGAGGTGCTCCCCCACCAGCACGGTGGCGACGATCGCGGTGACGGCGAGGATGTCCACACCCCAGTGCCCGCGCATCAGGTCCCTGACCATGCCCACCGAGGTCCACGCGGCCACCACCAGGGCATACGCCGAGGCGATCCAGCGCGCCGGATCCTCCGCCCCCGCCAGGTGCAGGCCGAGGGTGAGGGCGACGACGACCAGCGTCGCGAGCACCCACGGGTACCGCGCGGCGAAGCCGAGGACGGCGGGACGTGACGGGGACGGGGCGGACACGGGCATGGCGACTCCTGACATCGTGCCCCCATTCCAGCCCGTCCCCGTGCCGGGTGCCAGCCAGGGGAGGCGAACCTCAGACCGCCGCGTGCGGGCCTTCAGGCCAAGTCGGCGGAGCGCCTCGCTGACGGGATGGCATGTCACGCATCGCTTTCGGCAACATGCTCAACCATCTTTGCCCTCCTGAATGCAGAGTAAAATCCCCTCGCGCTATCTGCAAATGATTCATCCGAGTTCCATGAATAGATGAAATAGTCAATATCAAGGAAATCATAGACCTCAGCAATGTCGCACTCATGCGGAGTTAAGCCCACAGGCGCCAGCTGCTTAGCGCGGAACTCTATAGACGTTAGATCATCAATTGGCCGTGATGACGGCCATTGGCCGACACCAAAAGTCCCACCGCCGAAGAGTCGCCCCGCCACGCGCTCCGCCTGCCGGATCCACCGAGGCCGCTGCTGCGCTTCGGCAGCAGCAAGGGCCTTAATGAGGCAAGGGTCAATATTTTCACGCATACATATGGAATCGATTTGAGACCACGTCTTCTGTCCGATGTCCTTAATGGAGTAATCGATTTCCATTTGCACATCCGGACCGGACCGGGTGTTGAATCGCTGGAAAGATATCGCCAAAACGGAAGCGAACAGGGCTGTCCAGAGTGCAATAACAAGCTCCCTGACCGACGGAACCAGGACAGAGAAGTGCGGGTATACCAATACTGCGACACTGCAATAAATCGTTGTGACGACTACAGACGCCGAAAGATAGACAGTATTCACTGTAGACAATTGTCTCAATGCGCCCTTTGGGCTGAAAGTAGACCGAATTTCCGCCAAGGTCGAATAGGTCCAAAATACGAATGCTGACGTCCAATACGGGTCCCCTCCCGACTCCACGGCCAAGTTCAGGGCCAGGACAGTCACGGAAAACGTAGGTATTCCCCTGTATATAAGTAGATACTTTACCGAGCTTCTTCTTGGCATTAAATCAAGAGAGTCCCGAGCTGTCGCATAAACTTCGGGCCATCTAGTACCAATAGCCTGGTAAATTAGCCATAAAAATATTCCCCCTAAAGATCCGATTACGATTGACACACCCGCCCCCTAGAGTCTCGAATCTGAACCTCAGGTCCGGCCGACGAACCACCCGCGCAGGGTGCTCAGCCGCTTCTCCAGCTGCTCCCGGGAGGCCTGGGCCACGGCGGGGCCGCCGGAGATCTCCCGCAGGCGGTTGTGGATCACCCCGTGCGGCTGGCCGGACCGGGCCGCCCAGGCGGACACCGTCTTGGACAGCTCCGCGCGCAGCTCCTTCATCCGCCGGTGGTCCACGACGTCGGCGGGCTCGACCGCCTGCGCACGCGGCCGGCGCTGGATCTGCTCGGCCTGCCGCTGCCGCAGCAGGGCGGAGACCTGCTCGGCGTCCAGCAGGCCCGGGATGCCGAGGAAGTCCTGCTCCTCCTCCGAGCCGACCGCGCCGCCGAGACCGAACTCGCCGCCGTCGAAGAGCACCTTGTCGAAGCTCGCCCGGGACTCGAGGGCCTCGAACTTCTCCCGCGTCAGCGCGTCCGAGCCGCTCTCGGCCCGGTTGGCCTCCGCGATGAGGTCCTCCTCGGGGGCGTCCTCGAGGTCCTCGACGTCGACGGCGCCCTCCTTGCGGTCCAGCGCGTGGTCCCGCTCGAGCTCCATCTCGTTGGCCAGCAGCATGAGCGCGGGCACGGACGGCAGGAACACCGAGGCGGTCTCCCCACGCCGGCGGGAGCGCACGAAGCGGCCCACGGCCTGGGCGAAGAACAGGGGCGTGGACGTGGACGTGGCGTACACGCCCACGCACAGGCGGGGCACGTCCACGCCCTCGGACACCATGCGCACCGCCACCATCCACCGCTCGTCCGACGCGGCGAACTCCTCGATGCGATCCGAGGCCCCCTTGTCGTCCGAGAGGATCACGGCCGGCCGCTGGCCGGTCAGCGCCTCGAGCTGCGCGGCGTACGCGCGCGCGTCCTGGTGGTCCGTGGCGATCACGAGGCCGCCGGCGTCGGGCACGTTGCGGCGCACCTCGCTGAGCCGGCGGTCGGCCGCGCGCAGCACGGACGGGATCCACTCGCCCGCCGGGTCCAGCGCGGTGCGCCAGGCGGAGGCGGTGATGTCCTTCGTGGCGGCCTCGCCGAGCTGAGCCTCCATGACCTCGCCGGTGGAGGTCTTCCAGCGCATCTGGCCCGAGTAGGCCATGAAGATCACGGGGCGGACCACGTGGTCGCGCAGCGCCGGCCCGTAGCCGTACGTGTAGTCGGCCTTGGAGCGCTCGATGCCGTCCTGGCCGAGCTCGTAGCGGACGAAGGGGATGGAGGCGGTATCCGAGCGGAAGGGCGTGCCGGTCAGGGACAGCCGCCGCGTGGCCGGCTCGAACGCCTCACGGATGCCCTCGCCCCAGCTCAGGGCGTCGCCGCCGTGGTGGATCTCGTCCAGGATCACCAGCGTCTTGGCGGCCTCGGTGCGGTTCCGGTGCAGGACGGGCTTGTTCGCCACCTGGGCGTACGTCAGCGCCACCCCGCGGTACTCGGCGCCGTGCCGCCCGTCGGCGTTCTTGAAGTTCGGGTCGATCGCGATGCCGACGCGCGCGGCGTTGTCCGCCCACTGGCGCTTGAGGTGGTCCGTGGGCGCGACGACGGTCAGTCGCTGCACGACGCCGGAGTCCATCAGGATCTTGGCCACGCGCAGCGCGAACGTCGTCTTGCCCGCGCCGGGGGTCGCGACCGCCAGGAAGTCCTGCGGCGCGGTCTGGAGGTAGCGCTCCAGCGCCTCCTGCTGCCACTGGCGCAGCTTGGGGGCCGTCCCCCACGCCGCGCGCTCGGGCATGGCGGGGGGAAGGTCCTCGCCGATGTGGAACAGGTCGTGCTGGACGCTGCCGTCCGGGGTGCCGCTCGTCAGGGAGCGGCCGTCAGCCACGGCCGCGGCCTCCGAACCAGCCACCGCGCTTGCCGTCGCCGTCGCCGCCGTCCTGCGGCTCGCGCAGGCCCTCGTAGATCTCCTTGCACGTGGGGCACACGGGGAACTTGTTCGGGTCCCGGCCCGGCACCCACACCTTGCCGCACAGGGCGATCACGGGGGCACCGGTGACGGCGGACTCCGTGATCTTCTCCTTGCGGACGTAGTGGGCGAAGCGCTCGTGGTCGCCCGGCTCGATCTCCTGGCGCAGCTCCTCACGCTCGAGGACGGACGTGCCGCCGCCGGCGGGCGCGAAGGGGTCGTTCAGGTCGGGTTCGCCGGTCACACTCATGCGGGCCAGTCTAGCCGCGCCCCTCAGAAGGCGGCCACGGCCTGGTAGGTCTCGGCCTGCGCGCGGTCGTACCAGCGCGCCCCCAGGCGCACACCCAGCCACAGCGCGACGGCGCCCCACGCGAGCCCGAGCGCCACCGTCACCCACCCCCACACGGCGGCCCCGGTGACGAGCCGGACGACGAAGGGCACCAGGAACGGCACCGCGAGCGCCAGGCTGACCAGCATCGCGGCGCCCTGGACGAGCATCGTGCGCATGGCCGCGCCCTGCGGCGTCGCGAACGGGCTGTCCCCCGGCTTCGGAACCGGGTAGACGAAGCGGGCGGAGACGAACGCGGACAGCCCGGCGGTCGTCCCGAACAGGCCGAGGGCCAGGCCCAGCATCGGCGCCAGCAGGGACCAGTCCCCCGCCGCCGCCACCGTCGCCGTCGTCACGAGCAGGATCATCGGCACGCCCCAGCCCGCCAGGCCCAGGACCCGGCCCCAGCGGTCGTCCACGCCCCGCACGCCCGAGACGACCTGCAGGTGGAACGCCGTGTGGTCGTAGGCGATGTCCGCGGAGATCGAGTAGGCCAGGGACCAGGCGGTGATCGGCCCGAGGATCAGCAGCAGGCCCAGTCCGGGACCCCCCTCCGCGGCCATGCCCCCGGTGAACCACAGCAGGACGGCCATGAGCGGGATGATGATGAGCCCGGCCGCGTACCGCGGATCGGCCAGCCAGTAGCGCTGGGCGCGGGCCGCGATCGCGGTGCGCGGGCCCGTGGCCCGTCGGCCCAGCCAGCGCAGCGGCATCGGGTCCGCTCCCGCGGCGACGCGGCGGGACCGACCGCCGCCCACGGCCACCGGCTCCACGGTGCGGCGCACGGCCAGGTGCCACAGGGCCAGGGCGGCCAGGCACCAGGCCGCCGCCACCGCGAGGTGGAGCGCGACGGCGGCGCCGCGGCCCTCGGCGGCCGCCCACGCCGCGGCGGGGCCCGCCCCGAACGGGGTCCACGCCGCGCCGCGGGCGACCTGGGGCGCGATCGCCAGGAAGTCCTCGAACGACGCGATGGCCTGCGAGAGGGCGACGCCGCCGAGCATGAGCGGGATGAACAGCAGGACGGAGACGACGTCCCGCACCCGACGCCGGCTCGCGTAGGCGGCCAGGAGGCCGGCGAGGCCGGAGCCGATCGCCACGGCGGTCACCGCGGTCAGCGCGCCCCCGGCCAGGCCCGCCGCCAGCGCGGCCGGCCGGTCCCACCAGCTGGCCCCCAGGCCCACCAGCACGGCCAGCGTGGCGAGCCCGACCGGCGTCGTGAAGGCGCTCAGGACCAGCCCGGCGATGAGGGTGCGGGCCGGGACGGGGAAGAGCACGAAGCTGTGCGGGTCGAGGGTGGCGTCCACGCCCGTGACGAACGGCGGGATGACGAGCCAGGCGAGCACCACGACGGCGGCGGCCAGCACGGTCGTGGCGCCGCGGGCCTCGTCCGGCAGGGCGGGCAGGCCCGTGACGAGCAGCGTCACCGCCACGGCGGCCATGCCGAGCACGTACAGCGCGCCGAGCACGCTCATCACCAGGGTGAACGGGGACCGCCGCCACTGGTTCAGGGTCAGCGTCCAGCGCAGTCGGACGAGCGTCAGAGCCATGCCAGCCCCTCCGAGCCGTGGCGGCCGCCGACGAGGTCCACGAAGCGGTCCTCGAGGTCGTGCCCGTCCCGGACCTCCTCGAGCGTGCCGGCGGCCCGCAGCGTCCCGGCCGCGATCACGGCGACGTGGGTGCACATGCGCTGGACGAGGTCCATCACGTGGCTCGAGACGATCACGGTGCCGCCCCGCTCCACGTACGAGTGCAGGATGTCCCGGATGTTCGCGGCGGAGACCGGGTCCACGGCCTCGAACGGCTCGTCCAGGACGAGCAGGTCCGGGGCGTGGACCATGGCGGCCGCCAGGGACACCTTCTTGGTCATGCCGGCGGAGTAGTCGGCCACGAGCTTGCGGCCGGCGTCCTCCAGGTCCATCACCCGCAGCAGGTCCGCGGTCCGCTCGGCCACGGTGTCCGCGTCGAGGCCATGCAGCAGCCCGGCGTAGGTCATGAGCTGCGTGCCCGTGAGGCGGTCGAAGGTGCGCACGCCGTCGGCGAGCACGCCGACCCGTCGCTTGGCCTCGAGGGGCTGCTCCCACACGTCGACGCCGTGGATCCAGGCGCGGCCGTGGTCCGGGCGCAGCAGCCCGGTGGCCATCGACAGGGCCGTGGTCTTGCCCGCCCCGTTGGGCCCGACCACCCCGAAGAACGATCCGGCCGGGACGTCCAGGTCCAGCGCGTCCAGCGCCAGCTTGTCCCCGAACCGCTGGGTCAGCCCGCGCGTGACGAGGGCGAGGTCCGGATCGGGGGCGTCGGCCGCACGCCGACGGGCGGCGGCCGCCAGGTGGGCGGGGGCAGGCTCGGGCGCATGCGGAGACATGCCTGGGACCTTACCCACCGTCAGGCGGCCACGGCGACCCCCTCAAGGATGAACCGTGGGCCCCTCAGAACAGCGCTGCGGCCAGCCGGCGCCGCGAGGCCTGCACACGGGGGTCGTCCGTGCCCACCACGGTGTAGAGGTCCACGAGGTGGGCGCGCGCCGTCTCCCGGTCGTCGCCGGGGTGGAGGGCGATGAACCGCACGAGCCGGGCGAAGGCGTCCTCCACGTGGCCGCCGAGCACGTCCAGGTCCGCGACGGCGAGCTGGGCGGCGACGTCGTCCGGGCCGTCCGCGGCGGCCGCGCGCACCGCCGCGGCGTCGGCGTCACGGGTGCGCAGCATGAGGCGGGCCGCCGACAGGCCCTGCTGGGCCACGGCATCCGCGGGGCTGTCGGCCAGCGCCGCCTCCCACGCCGAGACGGCCCCGGGCAGGTCATCGGCGGCGAGGGCCTCATGGGCGGCCCGGTGCAGCGGCGGCACGGGCGGAGCCTCCGCAGCCGCGGCGTCGGCGTCCTGGCGCGCCGGGGCGACGGGGGGCACGGTGCCGGCGACGCCGTTCTGACGGGCCACCTCGAGGATCTCCCCCATGAGCTGGCGCAGCGTCTCCTCCGGCACCTCCTGATTGACCAGCGGCACCGGCTGCCCCGCCACCACGGCCATGACCGCGGGGCCGGCCCCCAGGCCGAGCGCCTGCAGCACGGCGGGCTCCTTCGCCACGTCCAGACGCGCGAGCACGAGCCGTCCCGCCTGGGCGTCGGCCGCGTCCGCGAACTGGCGGTAGAGCGCCTCGCTCGCCGCATCCCCGGGCACGTGCAGGTGCAGCAGCACCGGCACCTGGGCGGAGAGCTGGACCAGCTGCTGCAGCAGACCCTGGTCGGCGTCCGCGATCACCCACGAGCCGCCGCCGGCGCCGGCGTCGGCCCCCGGCGCGGTGCGCCCGGCCGGGGCCGGGGTGCCGAGCGAGGACAGGTCGACGGCGCCGCGCAGGTGGGACGGGGCGTCGGAGGGGGGCTGGGCGGTCACGTCGGTCACGATCCTTCCGGTCCGGGGCCGCCCCGTCGCCGGGGCGAGGGGCGTTGTCACTGGGCCCCACGGTAGCCTCCCGGGCGCGGCGCGGTCAGGCCGGGGCCCTGACGTACGCTGAGCGCGTGGAGGAGAAGGAGACCGCATCCGGCCCGGATGCCACCGGCGTCGCCGACGTCCGCGCCCCGGCCGAGCCCGAGGGCGCCGAGCAGCCGCCCGTGGCCGGCGTCCCCGTGGAGCCGGTCGGGGTGGCCGCCGCGCCGCGGTCGCACGGGCCGGCGCCCGCCGGGCGTCGTCGACTGCCCCGCCTGGGCTCGGTCCTGCGGCGGCGCCGTCCCTTTCTCGAGGAGGACCGGGTGGACCCCGAGTCGGTCCCCGTCGACGGCGCCGAGGATCCGGCGGTCGCGGCCGTGGTCGTCGAGTCCCCCGTGCTGACCGGCTTCCTGCTCGCGGTCGGCGTGGCCCTGGCCATCGGCGTCGTCTCGGTGCTGCGCACGAACGGGCAGCTGATCGTGTGGATCGCCGCCGCCCTGTTCATCGCCCTGGGCCTGGACCCGCTGGTGCGCCGGGTCGAGGCCTGGGGCGCGCCCCGCTGGGTCGGCGTGCTCACGGCCGCGCTCGGCCTGGCCGCCGTGGCCGGGGCGTTCGTCGCCCTCCTGGTCCCCACGGTGATCGAGCAGTCCACGCAGCTGGTCCAGGACCTGCCGGCCATCATCGACGGGGTGATGACCGCCGAGTGGTTCGTGCAGCTCGACGAGGAGTTCCACCTCGAGGAGGCCGTCCGCGCCCAGACCGAGCGCCTCGCCGCCGACGGCGTCGCCGTCACCGACCTGTTCGGCGGGCTCCTCGGCTTCGGCCAGACCGTGCTGAACGCCGTCTTCTCGGTGCTCGTGGTGGTCGTGCTGACGCTGTACTTCCTCTCCTCCCTGCCGCACATGAAGTACTGGGCCTACCGGCTCGCACCGCGTTCGCGCCGGCCCCGGATCGAGGCGCTGTCCGAGCAGATCACCTCCTCGGTCGGCCACTACGTGATGGGCCAGTCCTTCGTGGCCGCCCTCAACGGCGCGGTGGCGTTCACGGCGCTGGCCATCGCCGGCGCCCCCTTCGCCGTCCTGCTCGCCGCGATCGCCGCCTTCATGGCGTTCATCCCGCTGGTGGGCGCCGCGATCGGCGGCACGCTGCTGACCCTCGTGAGCCTGCTGACCTCGTGGCAGACCGCCGCCGTGTTCGCGGCCATCTACTTCGTCTACCTGCAGATCGAGGCCTACGTCATCTCGCCGCGTGTCATGGCGCGCGCGGTGTCCGTGCCGGCGGCCGTGGCCGTGATCGCGGTGATCGCCGGTGGCGCGCTGCTGGGCGTCCTCGGCGCCCTCATGGCGATCCCGCTCGCCGCCGCGCTGCTGCTGCTGGTCCGCGAGGTCTTCATCCCCCGCCAGGACGCCCGGTAGGCCCACGACGGCGGCGCGGCCCGGACCGTCGCGGTCAGCGGCTCGGGCGGGTGCGCCAGCACACCGGGTGCCAGTGCCGCCGGTCCGCTCCCGCGTCCTCGTCCCCCATGATCCAGTCGGCGCGCCAGGCCACGAGGTGCGCCTGGCCCTGCCGGATCACCCGGCCGCAGCCGGGGCACGTGTAGTCCTTCACCGCGCGCCACGCGGGGATCTGCCGGACGTGCCAGCCGCCGTCGGACCCGGACTGGCGCGAGTAGCCCGCGTCCAGGCCGAGGAGCTCCTCGAGCGGGTCGGCGCGCCCCGGCGACGGCCGGGACCGCCGGGAGGCGCCGGAGGCCCCGCGCTCGCTCCGCCGAGGCGCGGACGAGCGGCGGGGGCGGTTCGAACGGGGCATGCCTCCATGCTGGCACACGAGCCGGTGGGCGCGGTCCGCCTAGGATGGACCGGTGCGACTCGTCATTGCCCGCTGCTCCGTGACCTATGAGGGCCGCCTGAACGCCCACCTGCCCACCGCCACCCGCCTGCTCATGGTGAAGGCGGACGGCTCGGTGCTGGTGCACTCCGACGGCGGCTCCTACAAGCCCCTCAACTGGATGTCGCCGCCCGCGACCCTGCACGTGGAGGAGCCCTCCCCCGACCAGGCCGACCAGGGAGTGACGCAGGTCTGGCGCGTGCAGGCCAAGAAGTCCGACGACCGGCTCATCGTGCTCATCGAGGAGGTCCTGGCGGACGACTCCCACGAGCTCGGCGTGGACCCCGGCCTCGTCAAGGACGGCGTGGAGGCGGATCTGCAGCGTCTGCTGGCCGAGCAGATCAGCCTGCTCGGCGACGGCCACACCCTCGTGCGCCGCGAGTACATGACGGCGATCGGCCCCGTCGACATCCTGGCCCGCGACGCCGACGGCGGCACCGTGGCGGTCGAGCTCAAGCGCCGCGGGGACATCGACGGGGTCGAGCAGCTCACCCGCTACCTCGAGCTGATGAACCGGGACCCGCTCCTGGCGCCCGTGCGCGGCGTGTTCGCGGCCCAGCAGATCAAGCCCCAGGCCCGCACCCTCGCCGAGGACCGCGGCATCCGCTGCGTCACCCTCGACTACGACGCGATGCGCGGCGTGGACGACGCCGAGTCCCGCCTGTTCTGAGGCGCCGGGCGGGCTCAGCGGCGCCAGAAGGACGACGCCGCGGACGGCCCCGCCTCGCTCCAGGCGCGCAGGGCGCCGGCGTCGTCGGGGTCGACGACGACGCGCACCGGACGTGTGCCGGCGCTCAGCTCCAGGACGGCCCGGCCGGCCTCGTCCGCCGGGAGGCGGTCGATCTGCAGGCGGCTCCGGTCCGCGCTCCAGCGCTCCCGCGAGAGGCGCCAGCCCCCGGTGAGGCGCAGGCGGGACTCGTCGTACACGCCGATCACACGCTCACGCCCCGGGCCCTCCCGCTCCAGGACCGCAGGGAAGGCGGCCGTGACACGGGCGAGGGCCCGGCGCCGCATCACCAGGGCGAGTGCCGACAGCACGATGACTGCCACCACGGTCGCCGAGGCGATGAGCACCGGGCCCTCCACCGTCAGGTCCTGCCGCGCCGCGTCAGGCCGCCGCGGCGTCGCCCAGCCGGGCGGACGTCGCGGCGATCACGACACGGTCGTGGTCCACGGAGAAGAAGCCGCCGCGGGCCTGCGCGGTGACGGTGCCGCCGTCCGTGGTCCGCACCACGACCTCGCCGTCGCCGAGGACGGCGAGCATCGGGGTGTGGCCCGGGAGGATGCCGATCTCACCGTTGACGGTGCGCGCCGACACGGCCGACGCGGCGCCCGACCAGATGGACCGCTCCTCGGAGACGATCTCGACGTTGAGCTCAGCCATGATCGATCAGCCCTCGGCCTGGATCTTGGCCCACTCGCGCTCGACGTCGTCCAGGCCGCCCACGTTGTAGAAGGCCTGCTCCGCGACGTGGTCCAGGTCGCCGTCGGCGATGGCCTTAAAGCCCTCGACGGTGTCCTTGACCGGCACGGTGGAGCCCTCGACGCCGGTGAACTGCTTGGCGGTGTAGGTGTTCTGCGAGAGGAACTGCTCGATCTTGCGGGCGCGGCCCACGGTGATCTTGTCCTCCTCGGAGAGCTCGTCCACACCGAGGATCGCGATGATGTCCTGCAGCTCCTTGTTCTTCTGCAGGATCTGCTTCACGCGGATGGCCACGTCGTAGTGGTCCTGGCCCACGTACTGCGGGTCGAGGATGCGCGAGGTCGAGGCCAGCGGGTCCACGGCCGGGTACAGGCCACGGGACGCGAGGTCACGGGTCAGGTTGGTGGTCGCGTCCAGGTGCGCGAACACGTTGGCCGGGGCCGGGTCGGTGTAGTCGTCCGCGGGGACGTACACGGCCTGCATCGAGGTGATGGAGTGGCCGCGGGTCGAGGTGATGCGCTCCTGGAGCACACCCATCTCGTCCGCCAGGTTCGGCTGGTAGCCCACGGCGGAGGGCATGCGGCCCAGCAGCGTGGAGACCTCGGAACCGGCCTGCGAGAAGCGGAAGATGTTGTCGATGAACAGCAGCACGTCCTGGTTCTGCACATCGCGGAAGTACTCCGCCATGGTCAGCGCGGACAGGGCCACACGCAGACGCGTGCCCGGCGGCTCGTCCATCTGGCCGAACACGAGGGCGGTGTCCTTCAGGACGTCCGCCTCGTCCATCTCGACCCAGAGGTCGTTGCCCTCACGGGTGCGCTCGCCGACGCCGGCGAACACGGAGGTGCCGCCGAAGTTGCGGGCCACACGGGTGATCATCTCCTGGATGAGCACGGTCTTGCCCACGCCGGCGCCGCCGAACAGGCCGATCTTGCCGCCCTTGATGTAGGGGGTCAGCAGGTCGATGACCTTGATGCCGGTCTCCAGCATCTCGGTGGAGCCCTCGAGGGACGCGAAGTTCGGGGCCGGGCGGTGGATCGGCCAGCGGTCCTCGGCCTGCAGCTGCGAGGTCGGCATGTCCAGGGTCTCGCCGAGCACGTTGAAGATGTGGCCCTTCACGGCGTCGCCGACCGGCACCGAGATGGGGGCACCGGTGTCCACGACGTCGGTGCCGCGCACCAGGCCGTCGGTGGACTGCAGGGAGATGGCGCGGACCATGTTGTCGCCGAGGTGCTGGGCGACCTCGAAGGTGACCGTGCGGCGCTGGCCGTTGAAGTCGATCTCGGTGGTCAGCGCGTTGTAGATCTCCGGCATCGCGTTGGCCGGGAACTCGGCGTCGATCACGGGGCCGATGACGCGGGACACGCGTCCGGTGGCACCGCCGGTGGGGGTCCCGGTGCCCTGGTCAGTGATGGTGGCAGTCATCTCTCTCACTTCTATCGTGTGTGGATGGCGAGTCTGGTGAGTCCCGAACGGGCTCAGGAGTTGTTGAGCGCGTCCGCGCCCGCGATGAGCTCGGTGAGCTCCTGGGTGATCTCGGCCTGACGGGCGTTGTTCATCAGGAGGGTGTAGTCCTTGATGAGGCTCGTGGCGTTGTCGCCCGCCGACTTCATGGCGCGCTGACGGTTGGCGAGCTCCGAGGCCGCCGACTGCAGCATCGCGTTGAAGATGCGCGACTCGATGTACTTGGGCAGCAGCGCGTCGAGGACCTCCTCCGCGTCCGGCTCGTACTCGTAGAGCGGCAGCACGTCCTCGGCGGTGGCGGCCTCCTCCTCGACGACCTCGAGGGGCAGCAGGCGCACCACGTGGGGGTTCTGCTTCACGAGCGAGACGAACTCGGTGAACACGACGTGGATCTCGTCCACGCCGCCGTCCGCCGTGTCCGTGAGGAACGCATCCACGAGCACCTCGCCGATCTCGGCGGCGCGCTCGGCGACGGGGGCGTCCGTCTGACCGGTCCACAGCTTCTTGTAGCCGCGGCCGCGGAAGTCGAAGTACGTCTGCGCCTTGCGGCCGACGACGTACACGTCCACGTCCTTGCCCTCCTCGCCGAGGCGGGTGAGGAGCTGCTCGGCCTTGCGCAGCACGTTCGCGGAGTACGCGCCGGCGAGGCCGCGGTCCGAGGACATGATGAGCACGGCCGCCCGGGTCGGGTTCTCGGGCTCCGTGGTGAGGACATGATCGATGTCGTGCTGGCTCGACACGGCCGAGACGGCGCGGGTGATCGCGTTCGCGTAGGGCAGCGACGCGCTGACGCGCTCACGTGCCTTGGTGATGCGAGACGTGGCGATCAGCTCCATCGCCTTGAAGATCTTCTTCATCGACGACGTCGACGCGATCTTCTGACGGTAGACCCGGATCTGGGCTCCCATGGTGGTCCTTTCCCTGGCGGGAGGGCGGCCCGGCGTCGTCCCCGTGGGGTCCGACGCCGGACCGCTCCCTCACCGACCGGCGGTCAGCGCTTCTGCTTGGTGATCTGCTCCTGCGCGACCTGGTCCTGCTCGATCGCGCGGTGCTCCTCGTGGCCGGCCTGCACGCCGCCGTCCTCGGAGGACTGGAAGCCCTTGGAGAACTCGGCGACGGCCGACTCGAGCGCGGACACGGTGCCGTCCTCGAGCTTGCCGGTGGAGGCGATGTCGGTCAGGACGGAGGTGTGGCGACGCAGGTGGTCGATGAACTCGCGCTCGAAGCGCAGCACGTCCTGCACCGGCACCTCGTCGAGGTGGCCCTTGGAGCCGGCCCAGATGGACACGACCTGCTCCTCGACCGGGTAGGGCGAGTACTGCGGCTGCTTGAGCAGCTCCATGAGGCGCTCACCGCGGGCGAGCTGGCGGCGGGTGGCCGGGTCCAGGTCGGAGGCGAACATGGAGAACGCCTGCTGGTCGCGGTACTGCGCCAGGTCCAGCTTCAGCGTGCCGGAGACCTTCTTCATGGCCTTGACCTGGGCGGCGCCGCCCACGCGGGACACCGAGATGCCCACGTCCACGGCGGGACGCTGGTTGGCGTTGAACAGGTCCGACTGCAGGAAGATCTGGCCGTCGGTGATGGAGATGACGTTGGTCGGGATGTAGGCCGACACGTCGTTCGCCTTGGTCTCGATGATCGGCAGGCCGGTCATCGAGCCCGCGCCCATCTCGTCCGAGAGCTTGGCGCAGCGCTCGAGGAGCCGGGAGTGCAGGTAGAAGACGTCACCCGGGTAGGCCTCGCGGCCCGGCGGGCGGCGCAGCAGCAGGGAGACGGCGCGGTAGGCCTCGGCCTGCTTCGACAGGTCGTCGAAGATGATCAGCACGTGCTTGCCGCCGTACATCCAGTGCTGGCCGATGGCCGAGCCGGCGTAGGGGGCGAGGTACTTGAAGCCGGCCGGGTCGGACGCCGGGGAGGCCACGATGGTGGTGTACTCCAGAGCGCCGTGCTCCTCCAGCGTGGCGCGGACGCCGGCGATGGTGGAGGCCTTCTGGCCCACGGCCACGTAGACGCAGCGGACCTGCTTCTCGACGTCGCCCGACTCCCAGTTGGCCTTCTGGTTGAGGATCGTGTCGACGGCGATCGCGGTCTTGCCGGTCTGGCGGTCACCGATGATCAGCTGACGCTGGCCACGGCCGATCGGGATCATGGCGTCGATGGCCTTCATGCCGGTCTGCAGCGGCTCGTGGACCGACTTGCGCTCGGTCACGGTCGGCGCCTGCAGCTCGAGGGCACGGCGGCCCTCGGCCTCGATCGGGCCCAGGTCGTCGATGGGCTGGCCCAGCGGGTCCACCACACGGCCCAGGAAGGCGTCGCCCACCGGGACGGAGAGGATCTCGCCGGTGCGCTGCACCTCCATGCCCTCGCGGATCTCCTGGAACTCGCCGAGGACGACGACACCGATCTCACGGGTGTCGAGGTTCTGGGCCAGGCCCTGGATGCCGTTCTCGAAGCGCAGCAGCTCGTTCGCCATGACGGAGGGCAGACCCTCCACACGAGCGATGCCGTCCGCCGCGGAGATGACACGGCCGACCTCGGTGCGATCGGTGCCCGACGGTTCGTACGATGCCGCGAAATCGTTCAAGGCATTGCGGACATCGTCAGCGTTGATGGTCAATTCGGCCATCTGCAGTCCCTGCTCTCTGTGCTTGGTGATCATCGACGTGACGATGATGCTTACGTTCGTGGGTGTTCCGGATGCGGGCGGGAGCCGGCGTCAGCCGGCCATCCGCCGCTGGAGGTCGTGGAGGCGCGCGGCCATGGACCCGTCGACGACGTCGTCGCCGACCTGGACGCGGATGCCGCCCACCACGTGGGGGTCCACCGTCACGTCCATGACGAGATCGCGGCCGAAGGCGCGGCGCAGGCCCAGGGCCAGCCGCTCCTGCTGCTCGGCCTCGAGCGGCCGGGCCACGGTCACCTCGGCGATCCACTGGCGCTGCCGCTCGGCGACGACGTCCGCGGCCTTGCGGACGGCGGCGGACGGCTTCAGGCCGCGCGGGGCCGAGACGGCGCGCTCGACCAGCAGTCGGCCGGCCGGGCTGGCCGACTCGCCCAGGAGGCGACCGGCCAGAGCGGCCCGTGCCTCGAGGGGTGCGTGCTGGTCGGTGAGCGCCCGCTGCACCTCGTGCGAGTCCTCCACCGTGCGGTTGAAGGCCAGCAGCTCGCCCGAGAGGGCGGCCAGGCCCGCGTGTCCGCCGCGTGCGGCCTCAGCGGCGGCCGCGTGCGCGGCCACCGTCTCGAGGGCGTCCCCGAGATCGCGCTCCGCCGACCAGCGGCGGCCGGCCAGGTCCTTGAGGACCTGCAGTGCACCGGGGGTCACCCGGGCGCCGAACAGCGAGTCGACGAGGCCGTGACGGCGCTCGGTGGTCCAGGCGGGGTCGGTCAGGGCGCGGCGCAGGGCGCCGTGCTCGTCCACCACGTCCAGCGCGCCGAACAGCTCGCGTGCCAGGGCCACGCCGCCCTCGTCCAGCACCGGACCGACGGCCTCCAGGGAGGCGGCCAGGGAGTCCCTCGATGCGCCCGTCATCATTCGGCGACACCTGCGCTCTGGTGACGGTCCAGGTCAGCCAGGAAGCGGTCGACCACGCGCTGCGAGCGGGCGTCGTCCTCGAGGGACTCGCCCACGATCTTGCCGGCCAGGGTCGTGGCCAGCGAGCCGACCTCGCCCTTGAGCTGCGCGGCGGCCTGCTGACGCTCGGCGGCGATCTGCGCCTGCGCCTGCTCGGAGATGCGCGTCGCCTCGGCGGTCGCGCGCTCGCGCGCCTCGGCCACGATCTCGGCGGCCTCGGTGCGGGCATCCTCGCGGATGCGGTTCGCCTCGGTGCGGGCGTCCGCCAGCTGCGACTCGTAGTCCGCCATCATCGCGTTCGCCTCGGCCTGGGCCTTCTCAGCCTTGGCCAGACCGCCCTCGATCGCCTCGACACGGTCCTGGTAGGACTTCTCGAGGGTCGGGACGATGAACTTGATGACGATGAACATGAGCAGGGCGAAGCCCACCACGACGACGAGGATCTCCCACGGGTTGGGGATCAGGGGGTTGGCCCCCTCAGCCGCCGCGAGGATCAGTCCGTTGCTGATCATGTTTCAACCATCCTTCGGTCAAGAGTCCTGTGGAGAGGGAGCACCGACGGTCTCACCGTGCGGGCGCTCCGTGGACGCGGCGCGTCAGGCGCCGATGACGAAGGCGAAGACGAGGCCCAGGATGGCGAGGGCCTCGGCGAGCGCGAAGCCCAGGAGGGCGATCGGCTGCAGGATGCGCTGGGCCTCCGGCTGACGGGCGACGCCGTTGATGTAGGCGGCGAAGATCAGGCCCACGCCGATGGCGGAGCCGATGGCGGCGAGGCCGTAGCCGATCATGTTGAGCGAACCGTGCAGTTCCATGGTGTTCCTTTCACGAGGCCGAGGTGTCCGGCCGGGTTGTGGAGGGTCGGCCTCCCGGGTGGTCCTCCTGCGGAGGGCCGGGAAGACTGGTGGCGGGCTCTCCCGCCGTACCGCAGCCGCCTGGGTCGTGCCCGAGGCGGCCCCGGAAGATCAGTGGTCGTTCGCGTCGATCGCGCCCTGGATGTAGATCGCGGTCAGCAGCGTGAAGACGAAGGCCTGCAGGTACATGATCAGCAGCTCGAGGAAGTACAGGGCCACCGAGCCGAGGATGACCAGGATGCCGGTGCCCTGCAGGGCCAGGCTGCCGGTCTGCGTGATCAGGTAGGCGGCGCCGGCGCCGGCGAGCATCACGATCATGTGGCCGGAGAGCATGGTGGCCATCAGACGCAGGGAGTGGGTCAGCGGGCGCACGATGAAGTTGGAGATGATCTCCAGCGGCACGAGCAGCGGCAGGATCCAGCCGGGCACACCCGAGGGCACGACGGCCAGCTTCAGGTAGCGCACGCCGTGGCGCTTGATGCCGACGCCGATCCAGATCGCGTAGACGATGAGGGCCAGGCCGTAGGCGGCGCCCGCGTGGGAGAAGGTCGGCAGCTGCAGCACCGGGATGGCGCCGAACAGGTTGTTCAGCAGCACGAAGAAGAAGATGGAGAAGAGCAGCGGGACCCACTGCTTGAAGTTCTTCTCGCCCAGGATGTCCTTCGCGATGTCGTTCCGGACGAAGGAGTAGCCGGACTCGGCGAGCCACTGGGCCTTGCCGGGCACGAGCCGGGGACGGCGCATGGCCCACGCGAAGAAGGCGGTGATGAGCACTACGGAGAGCAGGACGAGCAGCATCTGCTTGCCGAAGCCGGTGCCGTACTCCGCACCCCAGGGGAAGATCTCCGGGAGGTGACCATCAGAGATGGTGGGGGGCACGAATGATGCGTTGGCCAGCACGAGGGTCAGCACGCGGTTCCTCTCCGAAGTGATGCAGTCGACGGGACCGCAGCCTCGTCCCCGGACCACAGGCGGGCGCCGCGACATTGCGGGGGGTACCGGTGCGATGCGAGACACGGATGGCGGCAGGTGGGCGCCGTCGAAGTGTTCGCCGCCAACGATACCAAACGGTGACCCGTGCTCCGTACCGCAGAAGGGGCCCACGACATGGCCCCCGGCTCGGTGTCTTCGCCCCTCGGGCGGGTCAGTCGGTGTAGATCCCGCGGCGGGTCCGCGCGAAGACGAGGACCTCCGCGGCCTGCCAGACGAGGATCGTCACGAGGGCGGCGATCGCCGCCGCGTCCGCCCGGACCCAGCCGGGGCGGGGCAGGACCCCCAGCAGCACCGCGAACACCGCGATCTTGAGCACGAACAGCCCCACGCTGACCGGCAGCGCCGCCTCGCGCGCCCGGTCCCACACGAGTGCCGTCGTCGCCCCGGTGAGCGCCGAGAGCGCGAGCACCGCGCCGCCGCCCAGCAGGGCGCTCCCGGCCGCCTCCCCGCCGACGGAGAGCAGCCACGCGGCGCACGTGATCGCCAGGGCAGCCCCCGCCGCGGTCAGGGACCACCCGAGGATCCCCCACCAGCCGCGGCGGTTCTCCCAGCGGCGCCGGCGTCGGCGGCCGCCCGCCCCGGTCACGCGTCCCCCCGCTCGTCCGGGTGGGCCGCGGCGTCGTGCCGGTCCGCGCGACGGCGCTCCACGATCGGATGCAGGGTGAGGTAGCCGGCTCCGGCCAGGGCCACGGCGAGCACGGGTAGGACGATCATGTGGTCCACGAAGTTCAGGGACACCGCGCCCCATGCCACGAGGAACGCCCAGAGCCAGAGCAGCGCGACGGCCTGCGCCTGGGTGTAGCCGCCGTCCACGAGCTTGTGGTGCAGGTGCCCGCGGTCCGCCGAGAAGGGGCTGGTGCCCTTGGCCGTGCGCCGCAGCACGGCCAGGGCGAGGTCCGCGAGCGGCAGGGCGAGGACGGCGACGGGCAGCAGGATCGGCGTGTAGGCGGGGACGTTGCGGAAGCGCATCCCGTCCAGGGCGTTGACGTCGGCGGTCACGGCGACCGCGGCCGCGGCCATCAGCAGGCCGATGAGCATGGCCCCCACCTCGCCCATGAAGATGCGGGCCGGGGACAGGTTCCACGGCAGGAAGCCCACGCACGCGCCGACGAGCAGGGCCATGAGCAGGGTGGCGAGGTTGGCGTAGTCGAACTGGTTGATGGTCCGCGTCAGCAGATACGAGTAGACGAAGAAGGCCGAGCCGCCGATCAGCGCGACGCCCGCCGCCAGGCCGTCCAGACCGTCCACGAAGTTGATCGCGTTCATCGTCAGCACCACGGCGAACACCGTGAGGATGACCTGCGTGGTCTCGTTCCCCACCGGGATCCAGCCCACCGGCATCGCCTCGATGCGGATCCCGCCCAGGGCCACCGCGAGTCCGGCCAGCACCTGGCCGGCCATCTTCACCCACCAGCGCAGGTCCCACATGTCGTCGGCGATGCCCACGACGAGCACGACGGCGACGGCGACCAGGAGCCCGCGCATCGCGGCGTCGTCCGCGTAGATCCCCTGGAGGAACGGCACGACTCCCCCGACGGCGAATCCCACCAGCACGGCCGCGGCCATGGCCACGCCGCCCAGCTTCGGCACGGGGTGCCGGTGCACATCCCGCTGGCGCAGCGGGGTGAACACGCGCGCGCCCAGCCCCAGCCGGCGCATGAGGGGCGTCAGGGCCCCGCAGGCGACGGCCGTGACCATGACCAGGACGAGATACGCGCGCATGGGGGCCGGTCAGGCCTCCCGGTCGGCGGGGCGCGCCGCGGCGGCGTCGTCGGCGGCCGCGATCCGCTCGGCGGCGACCGGCGGCTCCTCGCCCTCGGCGAGCAGGTCCGGCACCACCGCGCGCAGCTCCTCCAGGGGCACGGAGCCCTGCCGGGCCACGCGGAACGGGGTGACGGTGCAGTCCACGATCGTCGAGGGATCCCGGCTCTCGCGGGGGCCGGCGTCGAGGTAGAGGGCCACGGACTCCCCCAGCATCGAGCGGGCGGCGTCGGCGGTGGTGGCGGCGTCCATGCCGGTGCGGTTCGCGCTGGAGACGGCCATGGGGCCGACGGCGTAGAGCAGTTCGCGGGCCACCGCGTCGTCGGGCACGCGCAGGGCGACGGTGCCGCGGGTCTCGCCGAGGTCCCAGGTCAGCGTGGGCTGGGACTTGAGGATGAGCGTGAGGGCGCCGGGCCAGAAGCGCCCGGCGAGGGCCTCGGCCTCCTCCGGCACGTCGTACGCGAGGCCGGCCATGACGCGGCGGTCCGCGATGAGCACGGGCGGCGGCATGGTGCGGCCACGGCCCTTGGCGGCCAGCAGCACGGCCACGGCCAGCGGGGAGAACGCGTCCGCTCCGATGCCGTAGACGGTGTCCGTGGGCAGGACCACGCAGCCGCGGTCCGCGAGGACCTCGCGGGCGCGGGCCACGGCATCCTCGAGGGCGGCCGGATCCGAGACGTCGATGAAGTCACTCACGTCGGTCATTCTTCCACCTCCGCGCCCGCCACGGCGTCGCAGGACCGGCGCGCCGTGAGGAACCGGTCTCGTCCGGTGAGGTCCTGGTGGACTCGGACGCCCGTGAACCGCCGGTCCGCGCCGAGGGCGGCCAGGAGGGCCGGGCCCTGCGTCTCGTGGTGCTCCATGGCGAACAGGCCGCCCGGGACGAGCAGGTCCGCCGCCCGGTGCGCGATGGCGCGCGGGATCCGCAGCCCGGGCGCGTCCCCGCCGTAGAGCGCCCGCGCCGGGTCCAGTCGGGCCTCGGGCTGGGCGGGCACCTCGGCCTCGGGCACGTAGGGCGGGTTGCTCACGACGACGTCCACGCGGCCCTCGAGGTTGGGGCACGCGACAAGGGCATCGGCTTGTCGCAGGTCGACCCCGCGCGGGGCGAGGTTCCGCCGGGCCCAGTCGGCCGCCGTCGGGTCGAGCTCGACGGCGGTGACGGCGAGCGGGCGGCCCCGCGCCTCGCCCCACGCCGCGACGGCCGCGGCGATCGCGCCGGAGCCGGTGCACAGGTCCACCACGGCGCCCGCCGCGGGCCGCGCGGCCAAGTCGGCCACGACGGTCTCCACGAGCAGCTCGGTCTCCGGCCGCGGGACGAAGACGCCTGGGCCGACCGCCAGGTCGAGCCCGTGGAAGTGCGCGACGCCGGTCAGGTGCTGGACGGGCTCGCGGGCGGCGCGGCGCCCGACGAGCGCCTCGAAGGCCGCCGCCTGCGCGGGCTCGGCCACGGCCCCGGCGAACACCCGGGCCAGCAGCGCGCCGCGGTCGAGGCCGAGCACGTGGGCCAGCAGCAGCTCGGCGTCCACACGCGGCGAGTCGATGCCCACCGCGGTCAGGCGGGCGGCGGCGTCGCGCAGCAGCGCGGACCAGGCCGGTGCGCTCACGCGTCCCCGCCCAGCGCGGCGAGCCGCCGCTCCTCGTCGAGGGCGAGGCAGGAGGCGATCACGGCCTCGAGGTCGCCGTCGAGGACCGCGTCGAGGTTGTGCGCCTTGTAGCCGGTGCGGTGGTCCGCGATCCGGTTCTCCGGGAAGTTGTAGGTCCGGATGCGTTCCGAGCGGTCCATGGTGCGCACCTGCGCGGCGCGCGCCGCGGAGTCCTCGGCGTCCTGCTCCGCCCGCTGCCGCTCGAGCAACCGCGACCGCAGCACGCGCAGCGCGGCCTCGCGGTTCTGGATCTGGGACTTCTCGTTCTGCATGGAGACGACGATCCCCGTGGGCAGGTGCGTCAGGCGCACGGCGGAGTCGGTCGTGTTGACGGACTGGCCGCCCGGCCCGGAGGAGCGGAAGACGTCCACCTTGAGGTCGTTCGGATCGAGGTGAACCTCGTCCGGGGCGTCCACCTCGGGCAGCACGAGCACGCCGGCGGCGGAGGTGTGGATGCGGCCCTGGGACTCGGTGACGGGCACGCGCTGCACGCGGTGCACGCCGCCCTCGAACTTGAGCCGGGCGTAGACGCCGTCGGCCGGGTCGGCCGCGCTCCCCCGCACCGCCACGTGGACGTCCTTGTAGCCGCCCAGGTCGGAGTGCGTGGCGGAGAGGACCTCCGTCTTCCAGCCCCGGGACTCGGCGTAGCGCAGGTACATGCGCAGCAGGTCGCCGGCGAACAGGGCCGCCTCCTCGCCGCCCTCGCCGCCCTTGATCTCGAGGATCACGTCGCGCGCGTCGTCGGGGTCGCGCGGGATCAGCAGCCGGCGCAGCCGTTCGGCGGCCTCGGCCTCGGCCGCCTCCAGACCGGGCACCTCGGCCGCGAAGGCCGCCGCATCGTCGTCGCCGGCCGCGGCCAGCTCCCGCGCGTCGGCCAGCTCCTCCGCGGCCGCCGACCAGGCGCGGTGGGCCGTCACCACGGCGCTGAGCTCGGCGAACCGCCGGTTCAGCCGCCGGGCGAGCCCCGGGTCCTGGTGCACCGCCGGGTCGGACAGGCGCGCCGTCAGCTCGCGATGCTCCGCCAGGAGCCGATCCACGGCCTCGCGCCGCTGATCCGAATCGAACACGTGCGTGCCTCTCCTCCTCCGGCCTCAGCGGGCCGGGCTGTCCGACGCGGACGGCCCCGCCCCGTCCGGCGGAGACGAGCTCCCCCGGGCGGGACGGGGCCGTGCGACGGGACGGTCAGTCGTCGCCCTTGGACCCCAGCGTGGTCTTGGAGACCAGCATGAGGAACTCGGCGTTGGACGCAGTGTCCTTGATCTTGTTGGTGAGCAGGTCGAGGGCCTGCTGCTGCTCGAGGCCGGAGAGCACCCGGCGCAGCTTCCACATGATCTTGACCTCCTCCTGCGAGAGCAGGGCCTCCTCGCGGCGGGTGCCGGACGCGTTGACGTCCACCGCCGGGAAGATGCGGCGCTCCGCGAGGTGGCGGGACAGGCGCAGCTCCATGTTGCCGGTGCCCTTGAACTCCTCGAAGATCACCTCGTCCATGCGCGAGCCGGTCTCGACCAGCGCGGTGGCCAGGATGGTCAGCGAGCCGCCGTTCTCGATGTTGCGGGCGGCGCCGAAGAACTTCTTCGGCGGGTACAGCGCCGAGGAGTCCACACCGCCGGAGAGGATGCGGCCCGAGGCCGGGGCGGCCAGGTTGTAGGCGCGGCCCAGGCGGGTCATGGAGTCGAGCAGCACGACGACGTCGCGGCCCATCTCCACGAGGCGCTTGGCGCGCTCGATGGCCAGCTCGGCGAGGGTGGTGTGGTCGTCCGCCGGGCGGTCGAACGTGGAGGCGATGACCTCGCCGTCCACCGACCGCTGCATGTCGGTGACCTCCTCGGGGCGCTCGTCGACGAGCACCATCATGAGGTGGACCTCGGGGTTGTTCGTCTTGATCGCGTTGGCGATCGACTGCAGGATCATCGTCTTGCCGGCCTTGGGCGGAGAGACGATGAGGCCACGCTGGCCCTTGCCGATGGGGCTGACCAGATCGATCACGCGGGGGCCGATCAGCTTGGGATCGGTCTCCAGGCGCAGGCGCTCCTGCGGGTACAGCGGCACGAGCTTGCCGAACTCGACGCGCTGCGGGTGCTCGACGGCGGGCTGACCGTTGACCGAGGAGATCTTCACCAGGGCGTTGAACTTCTGACGGTGGGAGCCGCCGCCGTGGTGCTGCTGCTTCTCGCCGTCGCGCGGAGCGCGGATGGCGCCGACGACGGCGTCGCCCTTGCGCAGACCGTACTTCTTCACCATGGCCAGGGAGACGTAGACGTCGTTCGGGCCCGGCAGGTAGCCGGAGGTGCGGACGAACGCGTAGTTGTCCAGCACGTCGAGGATGCCGGCCACGGGCTGCAGGACGTCGTCCTCGGTCAGCTCGGTCTCGTCGACCTCGGGGCCGCCGCGGCCACGGCGGTTGCGGCCGCGCTCGTTGCGGTTGCGGCGGTTGCGACGGTTGCGGCCGCCCTCGTCGTCGCGGTCGTCGCGGCGGCTGCGGTCCCCGCGTCCGCCGTCGCCCCGGCCGCCGTCCTCGGACTTGTCGCCGCGCTCCTCGCGCGAGCCGTCGCGGCCGTTCTCACGGTCCCGGTTGTTGTCGCGGCCGTTCTCGCGTTCGCGGCCGTTGTCGCGGTCCCGCCCGTTGCGGCCGTTGCGGCCGCGGCCGTTCTCGCGCCCGTTGTCGTCACGGTCCTCCCGGTCGCCGCGGCGGTCCGCGCCGGCGACGTCCTCGCCCTGGGCGCCGTCGGAGCGACGGTCCTGACCCTGCTGGGCGTCGTCGTCGCCGGCGCGGCGGCGGCCGCGGGAGCGACGCTCGGACTGCGGGCGGTCCTCGCCCTCGTCGCGGGCCTCGGACCCCCCGGACCGATCCTGGTCCGAGGCGGTCTCCCGGGGGGCCTGCTCGGTCTGGGCCTCCCGGGCCTCGGCCTGGGGCTGCCCGTCCTGGGTGGCGGCCGGAGCGGAGGTGTCGGCGTCGGCGCGGCGCGAGCGGCGTCGGGCCGGGCGCCCGGCGGCCGGGGCGGCGTCCTGAGAGGGCGCGGCGGCCGGGGCGGCCTCGGCGGCGGGGGCCTGGGCCGTGCGCTCGGCGGGGGCCTGGGCCGCGCGCTCGGCGGCGTCGCGGTCCGCCACGGAGCCGCCGCGCTGGTGGTCGGAGATCGCGGTCACCAGGTCGGCCTTGCGCATGCGCGAGCCGCCGGCGATGCCGAGCTGGGAGGCCAGGGCCTGGAGCTGGGCGAGCTTGAGCGAGGCCAGGCCACCGCCGTTCGTCGGCGTGGTCTGTTCCGTGGATTCGGTCACGAAGGTTCCTTCTCCCTCGAATGCGGCCCGGCGGCGCGTGGCGCGTCGGGCTGCGGTGTGCATCCGGTCGGGCCGCGCAGCGGCGCCCCAGAAAACCGGGTTTCATGGTGTGAACTCAGCAGTGGCGCCTCCCCTGATCGTGCGCAGTCGCTGCGTGACGGGGCGGAGGCGTCCGGACTCGACCGAGCCGGAGCGGATCCCGCACGCCGGCCGTGCGTAGCACGGGATGGATCGCGGCGGGGTTCCGGCCGACGGCGCACGGTGCGTCCGGCCGTCACAGGCCCGGGCACCGGAGACCCGGGCCGCGCGAGGCGGTGGGGTCAGCCGTGGTGGAGTGATTCCACCCTAACACCGTCCACGGCCACGCACGGCACCAGCACGCGCCAGGCGGCCGCCCCGTCCACCGTCAGAGCACGCGCCGCCTCCGCGGCGTGCTCGGCCGCCTGGACGCCGTCGCACAGCGCGAGCACCGTGGGACCCGCGCCGGAGACGACGGCGGCGTGGCCGCGCTCGCGCAGCCCCGCGACCAGTGCGGCGCTGGCCGGCATGGTCACGGCGCGCGGCTCCTGGTGCAGCCAGTCGCGCGTGGCGGCCGGCAGCAGCGCGGGGTCCTCCGCCAGCGCGTGGACGAGCAGCGCGGCACGGCCGGCCTGGGCCGCCGCCACGGCGTGGGGCACCTCGGCGGGCAGCACGCCCCGGGCGACGTGGGTGGACAGCTCGGTGTCCGGGATCGCGACCACCGGCACCACGCGCTCGTGCAGCCGCAGCCGCGCCGTGGCCGGGCCGGGGACGTCGTCACGGGTCCAGGAGACGGTGGCCCCGCCCACGAGCGCGGGGGCGACGTTGTCCGGGTGCCCCTCGAAGCGGGTGGCCGCCTCGAGCAGGTCCGCGGGCGCCCGGCGCAGCGCGGCCGGCAGCAGGGCCTCGGCCGCGGCGTAGGCCGCGACGACGGCGGCCGCGGACGAGCCGAGTCCGCGGGCGTGCGGGATCCGGTTCACGGCGCGCAGGTGCAGCCCCGGCGCGGTGAACCCGCGGTCCCGCAGGTGCTCGTGCGCCAGGCGCAGGATCAGGTGCGCGCCGTCCCGCGGCAGGGTGGCCGCGCCCTCCCCCTCGACCTCCGCGACGTCGGGGCCCGCCACGACCGTGAGCGTCACCTCGTCGCGCAGCTCCAGGGCCAGGCCCATCGAGTCGAAGCCGGGGCCGAGGTTGGCGGAGGTGGCGGGGACGGAGACGGACGCGGCGGTCCCGGGCGCCAGCGGCTGCGGTGCGGCCATGGCTCAGCTCAGGCCGAGGGCCTGGGCGACGGTGACCACGTCGAACGGCACCGAGCGCGGGGTCACGTCGGCGCCGTCGGCGCCGCGCAGGGCCCACTGCGGGTCCTTGAGGCCGTGGCCGGTGACGGTGATGACCCAGCTCTTGCCGGCCGGCACGTTCCCGGCGGCGTGGTGCTTGAGCAGCCCGGCGACGCCGGCGGCGGAGGCGGGCTCGACGAACACGCCCTCCTTCGCGGAGAGCCAGCGATGGGCCTCGAGGATCTCCTCGTCCGTGACGGAGTCGATCATCCCGCCGGACTCGTCGCGGGCGGCCTCGGCCTGCTCCCACGAGGCCGGGTTGCCGATCCGGATGGCGGTGGCGATCGTGTCCGGGTCGGTCACGGGGTGGCCCTGGACGATCGGGGCGGCGCCCGCGGCCTGGAAGCCCCACATCACGGGGGTCTTCGTGGCCACCGCGGGCAGCTCGGCGTCCGAGGCGCCCTCGTGCGGGTTCACGTAGGGGGCGGCGTACTCGCGGTAGCCCTTCCAGTACGCGGTGATGTTGCCCGCGTTGCCCACGGGCAGCAGGTGGTAGTCCGGGGCGTCGCCGAGGGTGTCCACGACCTCGAACGCGCCGGTCTTCTGCCCCTCGATGCGGGCCGGGTTGACGGAGTTCACGAGGAACACGGGGTAGTTCTCGGCCAGCTTGCGGGCCACCTCGAGGCAGTCGTCGAAGTTGCCCTGCACCTGGAGGATCTCCGCGCCGTGGGCCACGGCCTGGGACATCTTGCCCATCGAGATCTTCCCCTCGGGCACGAGCACGGCGCACGTGATCCCGGCCTGCGCGGCGTAGGCCGCCGCCGAGGCGGACGTGTTGCCGGTGGACGCGCAGACGACGGCCTTCGCGCCGTCAGCGACGGCGGCGGTGATCGCCATGGTCATGCCGCGGTCCTTGAAGGAGCCGGTCGGGTTCATGCCCTCGAACTTCACGTGCACGGTGCCCTGCACCAGCTCGGAGAGGTGGGGGGCGTGGATGAGCGGGGTGCCGCCCTCGCCGAGGGTGATCACGCGCGTGTCCTCGGTGACGGGCAGGCGGTCGGCGTACTCGCGGACGACGCCGCGCCACTGGTGGGCCATGGGTCAGTTCCCTTCGACTCGGAGGACGGACGCCACCTCGTGGACGACGTCCAGGGCGGCGAGCGCCCCGACGGTGGCGTCGAGGTCGCGCTGCCGCGCACGGTGGGTGATCAGCCGCAGGGACGCGCCGGGGGCGTCCTCGCGCTCAGATGGGACCTGACGCAACGTCTCGATGGAGACGCCGTGCTCCTCGAACACCCCGGCGACGCGGCGCAGCACACCGGGCTGGTCCGCCGCGCGCAGCACGACCATGAAGGAGGTGTGGGCCTCGGCCGGGTCCAGGGCGGGCAGGGCGGTGACGGGGGTGCGCAGGCGCGCCGGGCCGCCGCGCACGATGCGCTGGGCGATCGAGACGACGTCGCCCATCACCGCGGAGGCGGTGGGGGCGCCGCCGGCGCCGGGACCGTAGAACATGAGCTCGCCGGCGTTGTCGGCCTCCACGAAGACGGCGTTGAACGCCCCGCGCACGGAGGCCAGCGGGTGCTCCCGCGGCAGCAGGGTGGGGTGCACGCGCAGGACCGCGCCCTCGGCGCCGTCGGCGGCGCGGCCGCGCTCGGCGATCGCCAGCAGCTTGATGACGTAGCCCGCCTCCGCGGCGGCGGCGTTGTCCTCGGCCGTGATCGCGGTGATGCCCGCGACGGCCACCTGGTCCAGTGTGTACGGCGCCCCGAACGCGATGGTCGCCAGGATCGCGGCCTTCGCGGCGGCGTCGTGGCCCTCGACGTCGGCGGTCGGGTCGGCCTCGGCGTAGCCGAGCCGCTGGGCCTCGGCGAGGGCGTCGTCGAAGTCCGCCCCCTCGGAGTCCATCCGGTCGAGGATGAAGTTGGTGGTGCCGTTGGCGATGCCCATCACGCGGGTGACGCGGTCGCCGCCCAGGGAGTCGCGCAGCGGGCGCAGGATCGGGATGGCGCCGGCGACGGCGGCCTCGAAGCTGAGCTGCGCGCCGGTGGCGGCGGCCGCGGCGTACAGCTCCTCGCCGTGCTGGGCCAGCAGTGCCTTGTTGCCGGTCACCACGGACGTGCCGGCGGCCAGGGCGCGCAGGATCAGGGTGCGGGCCGGCTCGATGCCGCCCATCAGCTCGATGACGACGTCCGCGCCGTCCACGAGCGCCTCGGCGTCGGTCGTGTAGAGCGCCGGGTCCGCCTGCCAGTCGCGCGTCGCGCCCGTGTCCCGCACCGCGATGCCCGTGAGCTCGAGGTCGGCGCCCACGCGGTCCCGCAGGATGTCGGCGTCCTCGGTGAGGATCCGGGCGGTCTGGGACCCCACGGTCCCGCCGCCCAGCAGGGCGACCTTGAGTGCGGTGGGGGCGTCGGTGTGCTGGGGCATGGTCCTCCGTGATCCAGGGTGGGTCGGGCCCGCGCGACCGCGCGGCCCGGCTGGCCTCGAATCTAGCGCGGCGCCCCGGCCCGTCCCACCGCGCGACACTCGGTGTCCGCAGAGCGGGACGGACCCACCCGGGCCCGAGGCCGACGGCCGGGTGCGCCTCGCCCGCGTCCTCAGCGGGCGAGGCGCGGATCGGCCTCGCGGGCGAACAGGTCCTCCTGCGTCTCGCGGCGGATGATCACCCGCGCCTGCCCGCCGGAGACCGCGACGACGGCCGGGCGGGCCAGCGCGTTGTAGTTCGAGGACATCACGTGCGTGTACGCGCCCGTGGCCGGCACGGCCAGCAGGTCGCCGCGGCCCAGGTCGGCCGGCAGGTACACGTCGCGGACCAGGATGTCGCCGGACTCACAGTGCTTGCCCACCACACGGGAGAGCGCCGGCTCGGCCTCCGAGGTGCGGCGCGCGGAGACGGCGGTGTAGTCGGCGTCGTAGAGCACGGGACGCGGGTTGTCGGACATGCCGCCGTCCACGGCGACGTAGCGGCGGGCCGCGGTGCCGCCGTCGGGGGCGTCCGCGTCCACGGTCTTGGTCACCCCGACCGTGTAGAGGGTCAGCCCCGCGGGGCCCGAGATGGCCCGCCCCGGCTCGAGCGAGACCCGCGGGCACCTCAGGCCGAGGCGCTCGACGGTCTTCTGGACGTCGTCGGCGAGGGCGTCGGCGATCTCCGCGGCCGGGCGCGGCTCGTCCACGGCCGTGTAGGCGATGCCGTGGCCGCCGCCGAGGTCGAGCTCGGCCAGCTCCACCCCGTGCTCGGCCTTGATCTCGGCGAGGAACTCGAGCACGCGTCCGGCCGCCAGCCCGAAGCCCTCGGCCTCGAAGATCTGGGACCCGATGTGGCAGTGCACGCCCAGCAGGTCGATCGACTCGGCCGCCAGGGCCGCGGCCACGGCGACGGCGGCCGGCGAGCGGCCGGCCACGTTGCCGTCCCGGTCGGTGGACGCCGGGGCCAGGGAGAGCCCGAACTTCTGGTCCTCGTGCGCGGTGGCGATGAAGTCGTGGGTGTGCGCGTGCACGCCCGGGGTCAGCCGGAGCATCACGGGGGCGCGGCGGCCGGCCTCGGCCGCGAGCGCGGCCAGGTGGGTGAGCTCGTCGAGCGAGTCCACGATGATCCGGCCCACGCCCGCCTCGAGGGCGGTGCGCAGCTCGGCGTCCGACTTGTTGTTGCCGTGCAGGCCGATGTGGGCCGGGTCGACGCCGGCGGCCAGCGCGATCGCCAGCTCGCCGCCGGAGGCGGTGTCCACGCGCAGGCCCTCCTCGGCCGCCCAGCGGGCGGTGGAGAGGGTGAGCATGGACTTGCCGGCGTAGTAGACGTCCGCTCCCCCGCACAGGTCGGCGAACGCGGTGTCGAAGCCCTCGCGGAACGCGCGGGCGCGGGCGCGGAAGTCGTCCTCGTCCACCACGAGCAGCGGCGTGCCGAACTCCGCGGCGAGCGCGCTCGCGCGCAGGCCCTGGACGGTGAGCTCGCCGTCGGCGGCGCGGTCCACGCCGGCGGCCCACAGGCCGGGCACGAGCGCGTCCGGGTCCCCCGGCGCGGGGAGCCAGGCGGGGGCGAGCGGGGAGGCGGGGGCGGGCTGCGGCGTCGTCATCCGGGCGCTCACATCTTCTCCGGGGCGGTCACGCCGAGCAGGCCGAGGCCGTTGGCCAGCACCTGGGCGGTGGCGTCGTTGAGCCACAGGCGGGTGCGGTTGAGGGTCTCGACGGGACGCGGCGTCCCGTCGTCGGTGGGCAGGGGCACGATGCGGCAGGCTGCGTACCACGAGTGGTAGGCCCCGGCGATCACCTCGAGGTGTCGGGCCACGCGGTGGGGCTCGCGCAGGCGCGCCGCCGCGCCGACGACGGCCGGGAACTCCGCCAGCTGGGCCAGCAGCTCCGACTCGGTGGCGTGGGTGAGCAGGGCGGCGTCGAACTCGGAGCGGTCCACGCCGTGGGCCTGCGCGGTGCGCGCCGCGCCCGAGGCGCGGGCGTGGGCGTACTGCACGTAGTAGACGGGGTTGTCGTTCGTGGCGGAGCGCAGCAGCTCGGGGTCGATCGTCAGGGGCGAGTCCGCGGGGTAGCGGGCCAGGTCGTAGCGCAGGGCGTCGCGGCCGAGCCACTCCACGAGGTCCTTGAGCTCGATGATGTTGCCGGCGCGCTTGGAGAGCTTCGCGCCGTTGACCGAGATGAGCTGGCCGATGAGGATCTCGATGTTCGTCGCGGGGTCGTCGCCGGCGGCGGCGGCGATCGCCTTGAGGCGGTTCACGTAGCCGTGGTGGTCGGCGCCGAGCAGGTACACCTTCTCCTCGAAGCCGCGGTCGCGCTTGTGGAGGTAGTAGGCGGCGTCGGCGGCGAAGTAGGTGGGCTCGCCGTTGGCGCGGATGAGCACGCGGTCCTTGTCGTCGCCGAAGTCGGTGGTCTTGAGCCACACGGCGCCCTCGCGGTCCTCGATGTGGCCCTGCTCGCGCAGCCGCTGCACGGCCTGGTCGATCGCGCCGGAGTCGTGGAGCGTCTGCTCCGAGGTGAACACGTCGAAGTGCACGTCGAAGGCGGCGAGCGTGTCCTTGATGTCCTGCATCTGGAGCCGGTACGCGGCCTCGCGGACCACCGGGCGGGCGGCCTCGTCCGTCAGCTCACGCACGTCCGGGTGCTCGAGGGCGACGGCGTCGGCCAGCTCCTGCACGTACGCGCCCGGGTAGCCGCCCGCGGGGACGTCGCGGCCGTGCAGGCGGGCGAGGACCGAGTCGGCGAACACGTTCATCTGGTTGCCGGCGTCGTTGACGTAGTACTCGGCGGTGACGTCCGCGCCCGAGGCGCGCAGCAGGCGGGCGATCGCGTCGCCCAGCGCGGCCCAGCGGGTGTGGCCGATGTGCAGCGGGCCGGTGGGGTTGGCGGAGACGAACTCCATGTTCACGGTGTGCCCGGCCAGGGCGTCGTTGCGGCCGTACTCCGGGCCGGCCTCGACGATCTCGCGGGCCAGGGCACCGGCCGAGGCCGCGTCCAGGGTGACGTTGAGGAAGCCGGGGCCGGCGACGTCGACGGCGGCGATGCCCGGCTTCCCGGTCAGGCGCTCGGCCACGAGCCCGGCGAGGTCGCGCGGGGCCATCCCGGCCTTCTTGCCCAGCTGGAGGGCGACGTTGGTGGCCCAGTCGCCGTGCTCGCGGCTGCGGGGTCGCTCCACCTTCACGCGCGCGGGGGTGATCTCCTCCCGCAGCGCGGCGGGGAGGTCACCGGCATCGACGGCGTCGGTGAGGACAGCGGACAGCAGGGCGGAGAGGTCTTCGGGCTTCACCCGCGCAAGTCTACGGAAGGGCCGCCGCGCCCGTGCGCGTGCGAACGAACCCTGCGAGATGGCCCCCTCCGGCCCGCGGTGGGGGCCATCTCGCAGGGTTCGTCGGGATGGGGGTCAGGCGGGCCAGGCGGCGAGGCCGCCGGCGAGGGACAGGACGCGCCCGCCGGCGCTCGGGTCGGCCCCGACGACGGCGTCCCGCGCCCGGGCCGAGCGGGCTCCGGCGGCGCAGTAGACCACCAGGACGCGGTCCTGCCCGGGCGCGAGGGCCGCCGGCTCCGCGAGGACGGCCTCGAGCGGGACGTGCCGATCGGCCACCGTCGCGGGGGCCTCGACCCGGCGCAGGCGGCGCTCCCAGTCCTCGCGGACGTCGAGCAGGGTGAGGGACGCGGCCCGGGCGGGGTCGGCGAGCAGGGCGGCCAGCGCGGCGGGGGCGATCTCCCCGCCCGCGGCGCCGCACGCCTCCGCCGAGCCGGGGGCGCCGGCGTCGTCCGGGCGGGGGGCCTGGTCCGCGTGGGCGGACAGGTCCGTCACGGGGGTCCGCTCGGGGTCGGGCACGAGCCGCAGCTCACGGAAGCGCATCGTCAGGGCGTCCACGGAGAGCAGCCGCCCGACCAGGGGCTCACCCACCCCGGAGAGCAGCTTGATCGCCTCGGCCGCCATGAGGGAGCCGATGATCCCGGGCAGCACCCCGAGCACTCCGGCCTGCGCGCACGAGGGCGCCTCGCCGGGTTCGGGCCGCTCCGGGAACACGTCCCGGTACAGCGGCCCGCCCGGGGCGAACACGCTCACCTGCCCCGCGAACCGCAGGATCGCGCCCCACACCACGGGCACGCCCGCGATCTCGCACGCGTCGGCCACGAGGTAGCGGGTCGCGTAGTTGTCCGTGCCGTCGAGCACGAGGTCCACGGCGCCGACCCGTTCGAGCGCGTTGGCCGCGGTCAGGCGTTCGCGGTGCTCGACCACGCGCACCTCGGGGTGCAGGCCGCGCATCGTCGCGGCGGCGGAGGCGGTCTTGGGGCGGCCGAGGTCCGCCTCGGCGTGGATCACCTGGCGGTGCAGGTTGGAGCGGTCCACCATGTCGTCGTCGATCACGTGGACCTCCCCCACGCCCGCGGCGGCGAGGTAGGTCAGCACGGGCGCCCCGAGGCCGCCGGCGCCGACCACGAGGACGCGGGAGCGCAGCAGCGCCAGCTGGGCCTCGGGGCCGAAGCCGTCCAGGCTCAGGTGGCGGGCGAAGCGCTCCAGCTGGGTGTCGGACAGCGCGGTGAGGTCGCGGGGCTCGCGGGCGGCGGTCACCGCTCGTCCTCCTCGGCCGTGACCCGCCCGGCCATCGGCGAGGAGGCCAGGGCGTGCTCGCGGCGCGGGATGCGCCCGGCACGGCGGGCGTGGAAGCCCGCCTCGAGCGCGAGCCGGCACGCGTGGGCCATGCGGGCGGGCTCGGCGGCGCGCGTGATCGCCGAGGCGGCGAGCACGGCGTCGCAGCCGGCCTCCATCGCCAGGGCGACGTCCGAGGCGGTGCCCACGCCGGCGTCGAGCACGATCGGCACGGAGGCGCGGGAGACGATCAGCTCCAGGTGTGCGCGGTTGAGGATGCCCAGCCCCGAGCCGATCGGCGAGCCCAGCGGCATGACGGCGGCGGCGCCGGCCTGCTCGAGGCGCAGCGCCATGGCGGGGTCGTCCGAGGTGTAGGCCAGGACGGTGAAGCCGTCGGCGGCGAGCCGCTCGGTGGCCTCGAGGGTCTCGACGACGTCGGGCAGCAGGGTGCGCTCATCGGCGATGACCTCGACCTTCACGAGGTCGGTCTCGAGCGCCTCCCGGCCGAGCCGGGCGGTGAGCACGGCGTCCCGGGCGGTGTAGCAGCCGGCGGTGTTGGGCAGCACGTCGATGCCGAGGCGGTCCAGCAGCGCGACCAGGCCGTCACGGGTGTCCGCGGACCAGCGGCGCAGCGCCACGGTGGTGAGCGTGGTGCCGGAGGCGACGAGGGCGCCCTCGAGGGCGGTCAGGTCGGTGATGCCGCCCGTGCCCATGATGAGCCGGGAGGCCAGGTCGTAGCCGCCGATCCGCAGCGGCGGGATCGCGGGGGCGGCGGGCGGGGTGCGGTGCTCGGCCATCGCTCAGCCCCCCTGCACCGCGGTGACGACGTCGACCTCGTCCCCGGCGGCCAGCTCCCGGGTGGCCCAGGCCGACCGGGGCACGACCTCGCCGCCGACCGCCACGGCCACGCCGAGCCGCCGCCCGTCCGCGGCGGCGCCGTCCTCGCCGATCGCGCGCCCGGTGACGTGCGCGACGACGTCGCGGACGGTGGCCACGGCCAGCTCGGCGGGCTCTCCGTTGAGGGTCAGGGGGAGGGTGCTCATGCGATCTCCTTCAGGCGGGCGTGCAGCAGCTCGAGGATCCGCCCGGCCGCCCAGGGGGCGAGCAGGATCCCGTGACGGTGGAAGCCGGTGGCGACGACGGCGCCCGGAGCCTCGGGCACGGCGAGCACGCGCGGGGCGTCGTCGGGGGTGCCGGGGCGGGCGGCGGTGGTGATCTCGACCAGCTCGCACTCGCGGACGGCGGGCAGGATCGCGGCGGCGTCGGCGAGCAGGTCCAGCACGGCCCCGGCGGAGGTGCCGGCCAGGCCGTCCTCGCGGGCCGAGGCGCCGACCACGAGGGTGCCGTCCGCGCGGGGCACGAGGTAGACCTGGCGCCCGTGGACGAGGCCGCGGACGGTGCGGGTGATCAGGTGCGACTCCCCCGGCAGCAGCTGCTCGGGGCGCACCCGCAGACGCAGCACGTCGCCGTGGACGGGGCGCAGCGGGACCTCGACGGCGGTGGCCGCGCCGCCGATCCCGCGGTGGCCCAGGCCCGCGGCGAGGACCGCGCCGTCGGCGGTGAGGACGCCCCCGTCGGCCAGCGTGAGGCGCACCCCCTCGCCCTCCGGGCCGGCGGCGGTGACGCGTCCGGCCACGAACCGGGCGGCGGGTCCGGCGCCGACCGGGAGCGGGCCGCCGTCGGGTCCGGTCTCGGCGCGCAGGGCGGCGACGCAGGCGGCGGCGAGCCGTCGCGGGTCCACCTGATGGTCGTCCGGGGCGTCGAAGCCGGCGGCCAGGCCCGGGGCCAGGGCGGGCTCGGCGCGGCGCAGCGCGCGGACGGAGACGGGCTCGACCCGGCGACCGAGGATCGAGGCGTGCTCGAGCACGTGGTCCCAGGCGCGGGCGTCCGAGGGGTCCGCGGCCACGATCCAGGCGCCCTGTGCGAGGAAGCCCGTCTCCACATCGGTGAAGGCGGCGAGCAGGTCCACGAGGGCCGGGTAGGCCTCCCAGCCGGCCTGCAGCAGCGGGGCGAGGTCGTCCTGGCTGAACTGGGTCTCGGCGAGCGGCGCGAGCATCCCCGCCGCGGCGTGGGTGGCCCCGGCCACGGCGTGCGGGCGCCCGGCGGCGTCCAGCTCGGGGGCGATCAGGGTGACGGCGTGGCCTGCGGCACGCAGACGCACGGCGGCGGTGAGGCCGATGATCCCGGCCCCGACGACGGCCACGTGCACGGACCGGTCCTCCTCACGGCGGCATGACCCGCATCGAGTGGTGATGGTCGGCCGCGCCGGCGCGGTGCGCCCCTGCGGCCCTCTCAGCCCGGCGTGTGCGGCCCGGGCTCCCATGGAACAGCGGCCAGTCTGCCACAGTGGGCGCATGCACTCCCCCGATCCGCTCCTGATGACCGCGGCCGGCCGCGACGACGGCGGCACCGGCCCCGGCGCGCGCCGCCGCGCCCGCCTCGCCGCCTCCCGGCTGTACGTCTGCACCGACCTGCAGCGGTTCCTGCGCCCGGACGGCACGCTCGACACGGCCGCGTTCGCCGACTTCTGCGCGGCGGCGTTCCGCGGCGGTGTGGACGTGATCCAGGTGCGGGACAAGGCCGTGGACGTGGCGGTCGAGCTGGCCGCGTTCGCCACGCTCGTCCCGCTGGCCCGGGAGCACGGGGCGCTCTCGGCCGCCAACGACCGCGCCGACGTCGCCGCCCTGGCCGGGGTGGACGTGTTCCACACGGGCCAGACCGACCTGACCACCGCGCAGTGCCGCGCCCTGCTGGGCCCGGACGTGGTGCTCGGCCGCTCGTGCCACACCGAGGCGCAGGTGCGCGGCGCCCGCGCGGAGGACGGCCTGGACTACTTCTGCACGGGGCCGGTGTGGGCGACGCCCACGAAGCCGGGTCGGGCCGCCGTCGGACTGGAACTGCCGACCCTCGCCGCACGCCTGGACGCGGAGGACCCGGCGGGGGCGCGGCCGTGGTTCGCCATCGGCGGCGTCGACGCGGACCGGCTGCCCGAGGTCCGCGCGGCCGGGGCGGAACGGATCGTGGTGGTCCGCGCCGTGACGCAGGCCGAGGACCCCGAGGCCGCGGCCCGGACCCTGCGCGCGGGCCTGCCCGGCTGACGCGCCCCGCGGGGAGGTCACGGACGGGCCGTCCTGATGGTGTAGAGTCGACGAGTCCGCAACGCGCTCGACGCGTCGCGACCCCCGCCTCCGTAGCTCAGGGGATAGAGCGTCTGCCTCCGGAGCAGAAGGCCGCAGGTTCGAATCCTGCCGGGGGCACGAGCGAACAGAGCCGGACCCCCGTGGCGACACGGTGGTCCGGCTCTTCTGGGTTCTGCGGACCCGGACGCTCGAGCGGAGCGGGAGGTCCGGGTCACCGGCATTCGAGGCGGGAAATCGACCTCATGGGACGTCCCGAGGTGCGTATTCGCCGGATTTCCCGCCTCGAACGTGTCGAAGCCCGGAGGTCCCGCCCTCAACCCCGCTGCGCATGACCGTGGTCGACGGGCCCGTGCCACGTCGGCCGCGAGGCGTCCCCGACCGCGAGCGCCTCCCCCGCCCGCATCGCGTCGGCCAGCCACGGCTTGGCTCGCTCGAGTGCGTCCTCCCAGCTCAGGCCCGCGCCGGCCAGTGTGGCCAGGGCCGAGGAGAGGGTGCAGCCGGTGCCGTGCGAGGCGCGGGTCGTCACGCGCGGGCCGCGCACCTCGTGCACGGCTCCGTCCACGCGCATGACGGCGTCCGGCACCTCCGCCGCCTCGGCCTCGTCCAGGTGCCCGCCCTTGAGCAGGACGGTCACGTCGTGCTCGGCTGCCAGGCCCCGGGCCGCGTCGAGGGCGGCGTCCCAGCCCGTCGCGTCCCGCCCGGTCAGCCGGGCCAGCTCGGGCAGGTTGGGGGTCACCAGGTGCGCCGCCCGCAGCAGCCGGGACCACGCGGCGCGCCCGTCGTCGTCGCCCACCGCGGTGAGGGCGTCCCCGCTCGAGGCCACCATGACCGGGTCCAGCACGACGACGGCGGGCAGGGTCTCCTCGAGCCAGTCGGCGACGGCCCGCATGAGCTCCACCGTGCCGAGCATGCCGATCTTCACGGCGTCCACGGCGATGTCGGCGGCGACCGAGTCGAGCTGGGCGCGCACCACGTCCACCGGCAGCGGGTGGACGGCCTGCACGCCCTGCGTGTTCTGGGCGGTGATCGCGGTGATCGCGGTCATCCCGTAGCCGCCCCACGCGGCGATGGTCTTCAGGTCGGCCTGGACACCGGCGCCGCCGCCGGAGTCAGAGCCGGCGATGCTGAGCACACGGGGGACGGCGGAGGTCATGCGGGGGCTCCTTCGGGTCGGGGCGGATCGGCCGCCCGGGCCGGGCCGATCCCGCCCATGAGAATGTAGTCGCATGTCCCACGTCACAGAGAGCTCTCCCGCGCACCCCGGCCGAGCCGAGGAGTCGGCGCCGCTGCGGCCGACCTCCCCGCTCGGGATCGCCGCCACGTTCATCGGCACCACCATCGGCGCCGGGTACGCCTCGGGCAACGAGATCCTGCAGTACTTCGTGAGCTTCGGCCTCTGGGGCGGCACGGGGGCGCTCGTGATCGCCGGCGCGCTGTTCTTCCTGCTCGCGGTGATCGTGCTGCGGCTGGCGCAGAAGCTGCGGACCACGGACATCCACCGGATCGTGAACCCCACGACGTCGCGCGTGCCCACCTGGTTCGCGGACCTGTGCATCACCACGTCCCTGCTGGGGACGCTGGTGATCATGCTGGCCGGGGCCGGGGCGGCGGTGCACACCGCGTTCGGGCTGCCCTCGCTCGTGGGCTCGCTGGTGATGGCCGCCGTCTGCGTGGTCTCGGTGCTGGCCGGCATCACGGGCCTCGTGCGCGTCCAGGCCGTGGTGGTCCCCCTGATCATCGTGGTCGCCGTCGGCGTCGCGGTGTGGGGGTTGGCGAACCCGGGGGCCGCGGTGGACGACGTCGCCGCGCTCGTGACCTCGTCCCCGCTGATCAACCAGTGGTGGCTCTCGGGCGTGCTGTACGTGGCCTTCAACATCCAGCTGGCCTACGCGGTGCTCGCCCCGATCGGGCAGGAGAGCTCCTCGTCGGGCCGCTCCCTCGTCGCCGGGGCCGGGCTCGGGGCCCTGGGCCTCGTGGTGATGGCCGGCGCGGTGATGGCCGCGATGACCGCCCACGCCCAGCTCATCGGCCGCGCCGAGCTGCCCATGGTCGAGCTGGCCGCGATGATCGGCGGCTGGGCCGCCCTGCTGTACACGGTCGTCCTGCTGCTGGCGCAGTTCACGACGGCGGTCTCGTGCCTGTACGGCGGGGTGGAGCGCATCGCCCTGCTGTCCTCGATGCGCCGCGTGCCGGGCTGGGTCATCGCCGTCGTCACGGCCCTGGCCGCCACCCTGCTCTCGAGCGTCGGCTTCTCCGACCTCGTGGGCACCGTCTACCCCGTCCTCGGCTACGCCGGCATCGTCATCATCGTGATGCTGGTCGTGACGTGGATCGTCGAGCGCACCACGGTGCGCCGCCGGGCGGCCCGCGCGGCGCGCGCCTGAGCGCCCGGCCGCATGGCCGGACGGCGGCGGTGAGACCCCGCGGGGGACGTGCTAGGGTCGCTCGCATCCCACGGGAGCCCCACGGCACGGGGCTGAGACCGGGCTGACGCCGCCCGGAGACCGTCTGAACCTGTCCGGGTCATTCCGGCGAAGGAAGAAGGAGCCGCGGCCATGTCCGTTTCCGAGCGCACCCCCCTGCCCGCAGCCGAGTCGACGGCCGAGGTCGTCGCCGAGGAGAACTACCCCACGCACCGTCTGGGCTGGCTCGAGGATGCCGAGCACGGCATCCGCGTGCCCGTCACCGAGGTCCACCAGGACGACTCCCCCGACGGCACGCCCAACCCGCCCCTGACCGTCTACCGCACCATGGGCCCGGGCTCCGTGCCCGAGCGCGGCCTGCCCGCCCAGCGCGCCGAGTGGATCCGCGCCCGCGCTGACGTCGAGGAGTACGAGGGCCGCGAGCGCGACCTGCTCGACGACGGCCGCTCGGCCGTGCGCCGCGGCGCCGCTTCACAGGAGTGGGCCGGCGAGCGCCGCCCCCCGCTGCGCGCCAAGGAGGGCGCGCGCGTCACCCAGATGCACTACGCCCGGCGCGGCGAGATCACCCCGGAGATGCGCTACGTCGCCCTGCGCGAGGGCGTGGACGTGGAGCTGGTGCGCTCCGAGGTCGCGGCCGGCCGCGCCATCATCCCGGCGAACGTGAACCACCCCGAGTCGGAGCCGATGATCATCGGCAAGGCGTTCGCCGTGAAGGTCAACGCGAACATCGGCAACTCGGCGGTGACGTCGTCGATCGCCGAGGAGGTCTCGAAGCTGCAGTGGGCCACCCGCTGGGGCGCGGACACCGTGATGGACCTGTCCACGGGCGACGACATCCACACCACCCGCGAGTGGATCCTGCGCAACTCCCCGGTGCCGATCGGCACCGTGCCGATCTACCAGGCCCTTGAGAAGGTCGGCGGCGACCACCAGGCCCTGACCTGGGAGATCTTCCGCGACACCGTGATCGAGCAGTGCGAGCAGGGCGTGGACTACATGACCGTGCACGCCGGCGTGCTGCTGCGCCACGTGCCGCTGTCCGCGGACCGCGTGACCGGCATCGTCTCCCGCGGCGGCTCGATCATGGCCGGCTGGTGCCTGGGCCACCACAAGGAGAACTTCCTCTACGAGAACTACGACGAGCTCTGCGAGATCTTCGCGCGCTACGACGTCGCGTTCTCCCTGGGCGACGGCCTGCGACCGGGCTCCGTGGCGGACGCCAACGACGCCGCCCAGTTCGCCGAGCTCGACACGCTGGCCGAGCTGACGGAGCGGGCGTGGGCGTACGACGTCCAGGTCATGGTGGAGGGCCCCGGCCACATCCCGCTGCACCTGGTGCGGGAGAACGTGGAGCGCCAGCAGGAGCTGTGCAAGGGCGCCCCGTTCTACACGCTCGGCCCCCTCGTCACGGACATCGCCCCGGCGTATGACCACATCACCTCGGCCATCGGCGCCACCGAGATCGCCCGCTACGGCACCGCGATGCTCTGCTACGTCACGCCCAAGGAGCACCTGGGCCTGCCGGACCGGGACGACGTGAAGACGGGCGTGATCACCTACAAGATCGCCGCGCACGCCGCCGACGTCGCCAAGGGCCACCCCGGCGCCCGCGACCGCGACGACGCGCTGTCCAAGGCGCGCTTCGAGTTCCGCTGGCGCGACCAGTTCGGCCTCGGCCTGGACCCGCAGCTCGCCGAGGAATACCACGACGAGACGCTGCCGGCCGAGCCCGCCAAGACCGCCCACTTCTGCTCGATGTGCGGGCCGAAGTTCTGCTCCATGCGCATCAGCCAGGACATCCGCAGCGAGTTCGGCGGCGCGTCCGAGCAGGCGCGGATCGCCGAGGCCGGCATGGCCGCCAAGTCCGCGGAGTTCCGGGCCGCCGGCGGGTCCGTGTACCTGCCGGAGCCGACGATCCGCACCGCCTCGGACGCCTGAGGCCGGGACGCGGGGTGAGGTGGGGCGGGATGGCCCGCCCCTGCGCCACCTGACGATCGCGTCATGACCTGAGGACCGCCAGCAGGTCATGACGCGATCGCCAGGACAAGGCCCTCCGGGACGGCGAAGGCGCGGCCCCACGGACGGGGCAGTGCGCTCGGTGGTCGATCGAGTGGTGATGCCTCTTGACTCACACCCACACTGGGCTCACTATTCCGGCAGGCCCCTGTGATGCGTGTCCCATCCGCCCACAGGAATTGCGTGGAGGGAATATGACGTGAAAGTCGACATGACCCCGCCGGTCCGCACCCCAGGGGCACTTCCCAGGTGAGGCATCATCCAGCCGCTCAGCTCTCCTCGGGCCAGCCGTGATGACCCGGATGCTCGTCTCGAGATTCCTCCTTCTCCTGATCACGCTCGGAACAGCAGCGCTCCTCGCGTCCTACGTCGGGGTGGAGAAGGAGGACCGCTGGCGCATGGACGGCACGGTGTACGAGATCTCGGCATTCCCCGCTGGCGAGGCCTGGCCCATGATCCGGACGTCGCTGACGGGACCGGACTCCGGTTCTGCGGCCACGTCCACGAGCCCCCACGTGACGGCCCTCGCCGGCCGGCCTGCCCTGGACGTGCTCCCGGATGGCGTCGCCCCGACCGCGGTCGTCCCCAGCACCTCCCCCTTCGCCGCACGTGCCGCTGCGGGCGAGCTGAGCTGGCCGGACGTCGATCGGGTCGTCGTCCGAGACCTCTCCTCCGCGCCGGATCGCGCCACCGAAGCAGACCTCCTGGTCCCGTTCCTCTCCACCGACAGTTCGTCCCTTGCCGGCGTGATCGGCGGCTCACCGGCCCAGGTCGACGAGCTCGTCCAATCGCTGCGGCGGGCCGGTGTCGTCGTCGACGTCGTCCCGCTCCCGCCGCCGTGGGAGGCAGCGATGCGACGCAGTGTCCACGTGCCCCTGCTCGCCGTGATCGCCGGCTTCGCCCTGCTGGGCGCACAGGTCGTCTGGCGCACGACCCTGCGCAGTCGACTGCTCCCTGCCGTCACCTCGCACCGCCTCGTCGGTGCCTCCCCGCTGCGAGCGGCCCGGCTCGGTGTCCGGCCCGCCATGCTCGCATGGGCGACCGCCGCCGCGAGTGCCGGCGGAGTCTGGCTCGTGGCATGGCCCCGGTGGGACGCGGAGATCGGGCTCACGGGGGACACCGCTCTCCTCTGGTCCGCCGTGCTCGTCGTGGACGCCATCCTCATCCTCGGCACGACCCTGTCCACCCTCTGGGTCCGAAGGGCACACGCATGATGGCAGCCATGCGGACCGTTGCGGACGGCCTCCGCGACCTGTTCGACACGCCCGGACTGCTGTTCCTGTCCCTGCTGCACACGACCGTGGCGTCGGTCGTGTTCGGACTGGCCCTGGGCGTCGCCGGAGGGGTGACCACGGCGCTCGAGGTGCTCGAGGACGCCGAGTCGTCGGGCCTGGTGACAGCCAGGATTCTGGACCCCGCCGTCACGACCGACCTCCGCCCCCGCGCCGTCGACACCGTCTCCCGGGCGTTCGCCGCCCATGTCGACGGAGTCGACCCCCGTGCCTTTCTCGTGACGGACGCCATCGGAATCGAGGACCCCCGGCTGCAGGGGGCGATCATCGCCACGCCTGGTCTGGCCCGGGAGTTCGGCGCTGCCGCTGCCGTCAGTCCCGCCGAGGGTGTGTACTTCGCTCCCGCCGCGATCACCTCCGGGGGGCCGGGCGGCACCGTGTATGTGGGGTCCACACCCCACAGCTATGCCGGCCCACTCCCCGGGGACGCGGCCGCGCCGCGGGCCGACGGATCCCTCTGGCCCCTGGGTGAGTCGCCCGTCATCGTCACCAGCACCACGACCATGGCCGGCCTGATCGAACCGGCCCAGCTCGCGGCGGTCTACGGTTCCGTCGTGGCACGCCAGGACGCGGCCTCCGAGGTGAGAGCGGCACTCGACGTCCTCGAGGACGAGACGGGCGTGGTCGCCGAGTTGGCCCCGATCGCCTCGGCCAGGTCTCCGATCGCCCGAGAAGCCCGCGGTGCCGCGCTCATGGTCACCGCCTACACCGCCGGGCTTGCCAGCGCCGTCGTGACGGTGGTGAGCCTCCTGACGACCATGACCCGTCGACTCACGCCCACGTGGCTGGCGCACCTGACGGTCGGGGCGCCCAGACGACTGATCCGGCTCCGGATCGCCACATCCGTGGCCGCGGTGTGGGGCATTCCGGCCGTGCTCGGATCGTTGCTCGGCCTCGGCATCGCCTCGGAAGCGGGCGGACTGCGTCCGGCGCCTGCCGTCGTCGTGGTCGGGCTGGCGGTCGTCTTGGCGATCGCCGCTGCGTGCACCCGTCATCCCCTCCGCCAGCTGCACCGGGCCGTCCGCACGGCGGCACTCGTCGAAAGGACCGTGTGATGTCCCTGCTCACCGTGCACGACGTGCACCGCTCCTACCGCGGCCCCGCCGGGGATGTCCCCGTGCTCCGCGGCGTCTCGCTCCAGGTCCCCGGGGGCGGCGTCCACGCGATCATGGGACCCTCCGGGTCCGGCAAGTCGACCCTGCTGCGGCTCCTCGCCTGCCTTGACACACCGGACGCCGGGAGCATCCGTGTGGCCGGGCGGAGCCTGCCGGCACCGTGGTCGTCCGACGGCGACGCCTACCGGAACCGGACGTGCGGCATCGTGCTCCAGGACCATCTGCTCATCGATCGGGCGACCGCCGTGGACAACGCGGCCCTGCCGCTGCTCTACGCGCGGCCGCGCCCGGCGAAGCGCGAGCGTCGCACCATGGCCGCCGAGCTTCTGACGCGGCTCGGGCTCGGAGACCGTCTCCACCACCCCGTCGGCCGACTCTCCGGCGGCGAGCGCCAGCGCGTGGCCATCGCCCGGGCCGTGATCATGGGGCCCTCCCTGCTGCTCGCCGACGAGCCGACGGGCGCCCTGGACGAGGAGCGCACCGACGAGGTGATGGGGCTCTTCCGCTCCATGTCCCAGCCGGAGCGGGCGATCGTGATCGTGACGCATGACCCCGCCGTGGCGGCCCGGTGCGACCACACGTGGCGGCTGCGGGCCGGGCGGCTCGAGTGACGAGGTCCGGCCGTGCCTCCTGCACAGGTGTCCGCAGACGGGGCTGCGTCCCCGGGCGTCGCGTTCCGGCTCCGGATGTCCGGGGCCGCTCCTAGGCTCGGGTGCATGAGCGCGCACCACGCCGACGACGGCCTCCCCGCCCCCGTCTCCACCCCCGCCGAGGATCCACCGGCCGACGGGCGACAGGCACCGCCGAGTGGCGTCGTCGTGGGTGAGGACGGGCGGGCCCGCCCGCCGTGGGCGGCACGGGATCCGCTGCTGCGGGAGTACTACGACACGGAGTGGGGCCTGCCCGTCACGGACGAGCGGGGCCTGTTCGAGCGCCTCGTGCTCGAGGCGTTCCAGTCGGGCCTGAGCTGGCGGACCGTCCTGGCCAAGCGGCCGCAATTCTGGGAGGTGTTCGCGGGCTTCGACCCGGACGCCGTCGCGGCGTTCGGGGACGCGGAGGTCGAGGCGTTGCTGGCGGACCCCGGCATCATCCGGAACCAGCGCAAGATCGAGGCCGCGATCGCGAACGCACGAGCCGTCGTCGGGATGCGCGGCGAGCGGTTCGCCCCGCTGCACCCGGGCTCCCCCGGCGCGGGCCCCGCCTGGCACGGCGACGGCGACCGGCCGGTCCGCGGTCTGCCGGGGCTGGTCTGGGCGCACCAGCCTGCCGCGACCCCACGGCCGGAGACGGTGGCGCAGGTCCCCTCGACCTCGGACGAGTCGCGCGCGCTCGCGAGGGCGCTGAAGGCGCACGGCTGCCGATTCGTGGGGCCGACCACGTGCTTCGCCCTGATGGAGGCCGCCGGGATCGTGGACACCCACCTTCTCGGCTCGTGGCGAAGAGGGGCGTCCGGGATCTGGGAGTGAGCGGGGGCCTCCGGCAGGATGGGGAGCTCAACGCAGGACGTCCACACGAAAGGGTGACGACTGATGACCACCACCTCCGCCTCTCAGGGCTACCGCACGATCAACCCGGCCACCGGGGAGCTGCTGAAGTCCTTCGACAACGCCACGGATCAGCAGATCGCCGACGCCCTCGACGCCTCGCAGGCCGCCTACGAGCAGTGGTCCCGGAAGTCGGTGGCCGAGCGCGCCGCCGTCGTGAAGCGGATCTCCGAGCTGCTGGCCGAGCGGTCCAAGGACATCGCCGCGGTGATCACCACGGAGATGGGCAAGTCCCTCGGCGCGGCGGTCGGCGAGGTGCGCTACGGCGCCCAGATCTTCGGGTACTACGCGGACGAGGCCGAGGAGCTGCTCGCGGACCAGCCGATCAAGCAGTTCTCCGGGCAGGAGGCGTTCGTCCAGCGGCTGCCGCTCGGCCCGCTGCTGGGGATCATGCCGTGGAACTTCCCGGTGTACCAGGTGGCCCGTTTCGTGGCGCCGAACCTCGTGCTCGGCAACACCATCCTGCTCAAGCACGCCGAGATCAACCCGCAGGTGGCGCAGCTGCTGGAAGAGCTCTTCACCGAGGCCGGACTGCCGGAGGGCGTGTACCAGAACGTGTTCGCCACCCACGACCAGATCTCCACGATCATCGCCGATCCGCGCGTGCAGGGCGTGTCCCTCACCGGTTCGGAGCGGGCCGGCGCCGCCGTCGCCGAGCAGGCCGGCCGGCACCTCAAGAAGGTCGTCCTCGAGCTCGGCGGCTCCGATCCGTACATCGTGCTCTCCGCGCCGGACGCCCGCGCCGCCGCCCGCGACGCACTGGCCACCCGGATGGGCAACTGGGGCCAGGCCTGCAACTCGAACAAGCGCATGATCGTCATGGAGGACCTCTACGACGACTTCGTGGACGAGCTGGTCCAGCGCTCCTCGGAGATGAAGCCCGGCGACCCGACCTCGCGCGACGCCGACGTCTACGGCCCGCTGTCCTCCGAGTCCGCGGCCGACGGGCTCGCCGAGCAGATCGCCGAGGCCAAGCAGGCCGGCGCCACCGTCCACGTGGGCGGCGAGCGCACCTCCGGCCCCGAGGGCGAGGGCTTCTACGTCTCCCCGGCCGTGATCACGGACGTGGACCAGGAGAACCCCGCCTACACGCAGGAGCTGTTCGGCATGGCCTCCGTGGTCTACAAGGTGTCCTCCGCCGAGGAGGCCGTGGCGCTGGCCAACGACTCCCAGTACGGTCTCGGCGGCGCCGTGTTCTCCACGGACCTGGACGAGGCCAAGCGCGTGGCCGACCAGCTCGAGGTGGGCATGGCGAACGTGAACCTCGCCTCCGCCGCCGGCGCGAATCTGCCCTTCGGCGGCGTGAAGCGCTCGGGCTTCGGCCGCGAGCTCGGCCCCCTGGCCCTGGACGAGTTCGCCAACAAGCGCCTGTACGCGGTGCAGGGCCCCCTGGAGGGCTGACCCGGGGCCGGGTCGGCCGGGCGGGTCTCCCGCTCCGGCCGGCCCGTCGGCCCCTCAGCCGCGCAGCGGGACGGTCGCCAGCACCTCGTGCAGCGGCCCGCCGGACCGGCCCTCGCCGAGCCGGGACGCCACGACCTCGACCTCGTCCGCGGTCCACTCCGGCCCGCGGTACACGGCGAGCGCGTGCACGGCCTCGGCCAGCAGGACGGTGGCCGGCGCCGGCGGACGGGGCTCGCCCCGCCTCCGACCCCGAGGTCGGGGCGCGGCGCCCGAGGCCCGCGCCACGGTGAGGTGGGCGCGCCGGCGGTCCCGGCCGTCGTCGTCGGCGAGCCAGGGCTCCGCCAGGAGCGCGCCGAGCTCCCGGACCTGCCCACCCACCCCCACCCAGAGCGTGCGGTGCGAGAACTCCCCCGCTCCGGCCAGGTGCAGGTCCAGCGGGCCATGTCCCGCCGCGATGCGGCCGGCGTCGGCGACGACGTCGTCCACGGCGCCGGCGGGCACCTCCGGGTGGAACGCCAGCGTCAGGTGCCGCTGCTCCGGCTCGGTCCAGCGCAGCGCGCGTCCGGCCCGGTCCCGGACGCCGTCGAGGGCCGGCTCGAGGTGGTCGAGCACGGCCCTCGGCGGACGGATCGCGAGGAAGAGCCTCACGCCTGCGCGCGCGGATCTGCGGCGGCTGCGGTCGAGCCCCCGGCGGCGTCCCGCGTCATGGCGGCCGGGGCCACGTCCGGGTGCGGCTCGCGGCCGGCCACGATGTCGATCGCGCCGGTGAACTCGGCGTCGATCCGCCGCTGCACCCGGCGCGAGCGCTGGGTCACGAGGGACACCACCACACCCATCACGAAGGCGGCGACGAAGCCCGGCAGCAGCTCGTACAGGCCGAACCACTCCCACGTCTCGGCACTGGCCTCGGACCACACCCAGGCGACGGCGGCGCCGGTGACCATGGCGGCCATCGCCCCCCACGAGGTGAACCGCGGCCAGTACAGGGCAAGCAGGATCACGGGGCCGAAGGCGGCGCCGAAGCCGGCCCACGCGAAGGAGACGAGCTCGAGCACGGAGGAGTCCGGGTTGAGGGCGAGCAGACCCGCCACGAGCGCCACCACCAGCACGCCGATGCGGCCGAGCCACAGGGTGAACGTCGGGGAACCGGTGCGCCCGCGCAGCATGTAGAGGTCCTCCACCAGGGCGGAGGAGCACACGATCAGCTGCGAGGAGAGCGTGGACATGATCGCGGCGAGGACGGCGGCCAGCACCAGGCCGGCCACGAACGGGTGGAACATGATCGAGGCCAGCACGAGGAACACGGTCTCCGGGTCCTCGAGCGTGGTGCCGGGGTTGGCCTGGAAGTAGGCGATGCCCACGAGGGCCACCATCACGGCGCCGAACACGGACAGCGCCATCCAGCCGATGCCGACGCGCCGGGCGACGGCCGCGTCGTGCGGGGTGCGCAGGGCCATGAAGCGGACGATGATGTGCGGCTGGCCGAAGTAGCCCAGGCCCCAGGCGAGGGAGGACAGGACGCCGATCAGCGTCGCGTTCTCGAACATCGAGAAGTGGTTCACTCCGCCGCCGGCGGCGTCGGCGGCGCGGATGCCCTCGACGACGGCGTCCCAGCCTCCCATGGTCAGGATCACGACGATGGGTACGGCCAGCAGCGAGAGGAACATGAGGACGCCCTGGGCCACATCCGTCAGCGAGGCGCCGAGGAAGCCGCCGAACAGGGTGTAGAGCACCGTGATGCCCGCGACCACGAGCATGCCGGTGAGGTAGTTGATGCTGATGCCCTGGGCGTAGAAGGACTCGGGGCCGAAGGTCGACTCGACGAACTTGCCGCCGGCCACCATGCCCGAGGAGACGTAGAAGGTGAAGAACACGAGGATGATCAGGCCGGCCACGATCCGCAGGATGTGCGTGCGGTCCTTGAACCGGTTCTCGAGGAAGGACGGGATCGTGATCGAGTTCCCGGCCACCTCGGTGTAGGAGCGCAGGCGGGGGGCGACCACGCGCCAGTTCACCCACGCGCCCACGGTCAGGCCGACCGCCATCCAGCCCTCGACCAGGCCCGCGGCGTAGATCGCGCCGGGCAGGCCCATCAGGAGCCAGCCGGACATGTCGGACGCACCCGCGGAGAGCGCCGCGACGGACGGCTTCATGTCGCGTCCGGCGAGCATGTAGTCGTCGAGGTCGGTGTTCTTGCGGGAGGCGTACAGGCCGATCGCGATCATCGCGAGGAAATAGAGGCCGATCGCCGCCAACAGGAAGACGGTGTTCGTGTCCATGGGCTCCAGAGAATCACATCCGGACTCTCAGCCCCAGTCCCAGGTCCGTCCCAGATTCGCCCCGTCCGGGTCGGCCCGGGCCCCCGCGCGCCTAGGATGGAGGCCGTCATGACGCAGACTCCCCCGCCCTCCATGCCCGCCGCGCAGCCGTCCGCGACGCCCCACGACGCCGCCGCGATCACGTTCCCCGAACACCTGCCGGTGGCGGAGCGTCGCGAGGAGATCATGGCCGCGATCCGCGACCACCAGGTGGTGATCGTCGCGGGTGAGACCGGCTCGGGCAAGACCACGCAGCTGCCGAAGATGTGCCTGGCCCTCGGGCTCGGGGAGGCCGGCTCGATCGGCCACACCCAGCCCCGGCGCATCGCCGCCCGCTCCGTGGCCGAGCGCATCGCGCAGGAGCTGGGCGAGGAGATCGGGCAGACGGTCGGCTACCAGGTCCGCTTCACGGCGCAGACCTCGAAGGCGACCCGGGTCAAGGTCATGACGGACGGCATCCTGCTGGCCGAGATCCCCCATGACCCGCAGCTGCGCCGCTACTCCGTGATCATCGTGGACGAGGCCCACGAGCGCAGCCTCAACATCGACTTCCTCCTGGGCTACCTGCGCAACCTGCTGCCCCAGCGCCCGGACCTGAAGGTGATCATCACCTCGGCCACCATCGACCCGGAGCGCTTCGCCCGGCACTTCGGCCGGCCGCTGGCCGAGGGCGAGGACCATGCGGACGCGGTGGAGGCCGACGACGGCGGCCGCGTGGTCCCGGCGCCGATCATCGAGGTCTCGGGGCGCACCTACCCCGTCGAGGTCCGCTACCGGCCGCTGACCGACGAGCCCTCCCCGGACGACCCCGAGGACGACGCGGACGACGCCGCCGAGACGCGCGACCCCCTCGACGCGATCGGCGACGCCGTCCTCGAGCTGGCCGCCGAGCCGCCGGGCGACATCCTCGTGTTCCTGCCGGGCGAGCGGGAGATCCGCGAGGCCGCGGACCACCTGACCGGCGTCGTCGCCGGCACCACGCGCCTGGCCGGCACGGAGATCCTGCCGCTGTTCGGCCGCCTGTCCATGGCGGAGCAACACCGCGTGTTCGGCCGCGCCGGGGCCGGGGTGCGCCGGCGGATCGTGCTGGCCACGAACGTCGCCGAGACCTCCCTGACCGTGCCGGGCATCAAGTACGTGATCGACACGGGCACCGCGCGCATCTCGCGGTACTCGAACCGCACCAAGGTCCAGCGCCTGCCGATCGAGCGTGTCTCCCAGGCCAGCGCGAACCAGCGCTCGGGTCGGTCCGGCCGCACCTCGGACGGCATCGCGATCCGCCTGTACTCGGAGGAGGACTACCTCTCCCGCCCCGAGTTCACGGACCCGGAGATCCTGCGCACCTCCCTGGCCTCGGTGATCCTGCAGATGCTCTCCCTCGGCGTGGCCCGCACCCCGGGCGACGTCAAGGAGTTCCCCTTCGTCCAGCCGCCGGACGGCCGTCAGGTCACCGACGGCGCCACCACGCTCACCGAGCTCGGCGCGCTCGAGGCCGGCGGCGCCCGCGCGGGCACCATCACCCGGGTCGGACGCCGCCTGGCCCGCCTGCCCGTGGACCCGCGGCTGGGTCGCATGATCCTCGAGGCCGGTGAGCGCGGCTGCGTCCGGGAGGTCATGGTGATCGCCGCGGCCCTGACCATCCAGGACCCCCGCGAGCGCCCCACGGAGCAGCGTGAGGCCGCGGACGAGCTGCACCGCCGGTTCGCGGACGAGAACTCGGACTTCTCCGCGATCCTGAACCTGTGGGCCTACCTGCGCGAACGGCAGCAGGAGCTCTCCGGCTCCCAGTTCCGCAAGCTGTGCCGCCGTGAGCACATCAACTGGCTGCGCGTGCAGGAGTGGCAGGACCTGGTGCGCCAGCTGCGCCAGCTCGCCAAGGACGTGGGCCTCACCGTCGAGTCCGGACCCGTGGACCCGGTCGGCCGGCACGAGGCGGTGCACAAGTCCCTGCTCACGGGCCTGCTCTCGCAGATCGGCGCCTACGACGAGCGCCGTCGCGAGTACGTGGGCGCCCGCGGCACCCGCTTCGCCGTGTTCCCCGGCTCCGCCCTGTTCAAGAAGCGCCACCCGTTCGTCATGGCCGCCGAGCTCGTGGAGACCTCCCGGCTGTGGGCGCGCACGGTGGCCCGGATCGAGCCGGAGTGGGCCGAGGAGGTCGCCGGCCACCTCGTCAAGCGGACCTACAACGAGCCGCACTGGTCGCGGCGGGCGGGTTCCGTCGTCGCGCGCGAGAAGGTGACGCTGTTCGGCGTCACTCTGATCCCGGACCGCTCGGTCCGGTACGGCCGGATCGACCCGGAGCTCTCCCGCGAGCTGTTCATCCGGCACGCCCTCGTGGAGGGCGACTGGCGCACGCGTCACCGGTTCTTCGCCCGCAACCGGGCTGCGCTCGAGGAGGTCGACGCCCTCGAGACGCGCCTGCGCCGCCGCGACCTGCGGATCGGGGACGAGGACCTGTTCGCCTTCTACGACGCGCGGATCCCGGGAAACGTCGTCTCCGAGCGGCACTTCGACGCGTGGTGGAAGAAGGCGCGCCAGGATCAGCCGGACCTGCTGGACCTCGACGTCGCCGCCCTGCTCACCGCCGACGCCGAGGACCTGGACACCGACGCGTTCCCCACCACGTTCACGTATCCGATGCCCGGCGGCGACGTGGAGCTCGACCTCGAGTACACGTTCGACCCGACCGGCGCGGCCGGCACCGACGGCGTGACCGTGGCCGTGCCGATCCTGCTGCTCAACCAGGTCTCCCCCGGCCCCTTCGCGTGGCTGGTCCCCGGCCTGCGGGTCGAGCTCGTCACCGCCCTCATCAAGGCGTTGCCCAAGGCCGTGCGCAAGAACCTCGTGCCCGCCCCGGACGTGGCCCAGCAGCTCGTCGCGGACCTCGAGGCCCACGCCGACCCGCTGCGGGACGAGCTGCCGGACGCGCTGTCCGCGGCCGTGCGCCGGGTGCGCGGCGTGGTGGTGGAGCCCGGACTGTGGGCCCTGGACGCGGTGCCCCTGCACCTGCGGATGGACTACCGCGTCGTGGACGCCCGCGGCGCCGTGATGGGCGCCGGCCAGGACCTGCCCGCGCTGCAGGCCCGGCTCGCGCAGGCCAACCGCTCCGCGATCGCCGCCCGGCTCGCCGGCACCGACGATCCCGCCTCGGCCCGGCCGGGGCCGCGCGGCACGGGCCGCGGCGGCCGGGCACCGTCGGGGGGTTTCAGTG
>NZ_JAKRLB010000030.1:0-18638 GCF_022664405.1 Micrococcus luteus
GTTAGCGTGAGTCATGAGTGGGTCTCTTCTGGCAGGTGGGTTGTTGAGGAACTTCCATCCTGCGGGAGAGGCCCACTCGTCTCATCTCAGCCCGGTACGGATGTCAAGAACCTCATGACCCACAACAGCTAGCCTGGAGGGCATGACTTCCGCTGCCCCCGCATCTGTGAACGCCCCCGACGCGGCCGCCGTGCCCACCGTGGGCCTGGTCGGCTGGCGCGGCATGGTGGGGTCCGTCCTCCTGCAGCGCATGGCCGAGGAGGGCGACTTCGCCCGTATCCATCCCGTCTTCTTCTCCACGTCCAACGCCGGCGGTCCCGCGCCCGTGCTCGAGGGCATGGCCGGTGACCCGGGCGTGCTCCAGGACGCGTACGACGTGGACGCGCTCACGGCCCTGCCCGTGATCCTCACCGCGCAGGGCGGGGACTACACGCAGGCCGTGTACCCGAAGCTGCGCGCCGCCGGCTGGGACGGCATCTGGATCGACGCCGCCTCCACCCTGCGCATGGCGGACACCTCCGTGATCGCGCTGGACCCCGTGAACCGCGGCGTCATCGACGCCGCCCTGGCGAACGGGACGAAGGACTTCATCGGCGGCAACTGCACCGTCTCCTGCATGCTCATGGGCCTGGGGGGCCTGTTCAAGGCGGGCCTGGTCGAGTGGGGCACCGCCATGACCTACCAGGCGGCCTCCGGCGGCGGCGCCCGGCACATGCGCGAGCTGCTCACCCAGTACGCCGAGCTGGGCGGCGCGGTGCGGGCCGAGCTGGCCGATCCGGCGTCGGCGATCCTCGAGATCGACCGCAAGGTGATCGAGCTGCAGCGCGGCGGCCTGGACTCGACGCAGTTCGGCGTGCCGCTGGGCGGCTCGCTGATCCCCTGGATCGACTCCGACCTGGGCGACGGCGTCTCCCGCGAGGAGCGCAAGGCCTACGACGAGACCAACAAGGTGCTCGGACTGACCGGGGCGGACCGGATCCCGTTCGACTCGCTGTGCGTGCGGATCGGCGCCATGCGCTCCCACTCGCAGGCCCTCACCCTCAAGCTCACCCGGGACGTGCCGCTGGATGAGGTCGAGCAGATCATCGCCGCGGACAACGAGTGGGTGCAGGTGGTGCCGAACACCAAGGAGGCCACGGTCACCGACCTGACCCCGATCGCCGCGACCGGCACCCTGCAGATCCCCGTCGGCCGGCTGCGCAAGCTCAACATGGGTCCCGAGTACCTCTCGGCGTTCACCGTCGGCGACCAGCTGCTGTGGGGTGCGGCCGAGCCCGTGCGTCGCATGCTGATGATCGCCACCGGCAACCTCTGAGCCGCGACGCCGGTGCCGCGGCGCGCGCGGGGACCCGGCCCCACCCCCCTGCCCCCGTGCCCCCAGCCCCCGTTTTCGTTCGGGAAACGGCGGGTGTTCGCGCGTTGTCGTTCGGGAAACGGCGCCCGCGCCGCCTCGGGGGCGCCGTTTCCCGAACGAAAGCACTCCTGGGGGCGCCGTTTCCCGAACGAAAGTGAGGGGTCAGAGGCTGGTGCCGATGATCATCGGCTCGGGGTGCAGCTCGACGCCGAAGCGTTCGCGCACGCCGTCGCGCACGGTGCGCGCGACCGTCAGGACGTCCTCGGTGGTCGCGTCGCCGCGGTTGGTCATGGCGAGGGTGTGCTTCGTGGACACCGACGCGCGGCCCCCGGCCAGGCCGGTGCCGTCGGCTCCGCGGCCGTCCGGCCCGCCCTCGCGGGGGGCGACCTCGGGCAGCCCGAAGCCCTTCGCGAAGCCCGCGCGATCGATCAGCCAGGCCGCCGAGAGCTTCACGAGCGGCGTCCCGTCCTCGGCCTGGCCGGCGGCGAACGCCGGGGCGCCGTCGGGCAGGGAGGCCCGCACGGACGCGGGCACGATCGGGTTTGTGAAGTAGCTGCCCGTGGACCACGTGTCCGGGTCCGCCGGATCGGACACCATCCCCTTGGCGGCGCGCAGGGCCAGCACCTCGCGGCGGACCACCGCGAGCGGGGCATGGGCGCCCTCCTCGACGTCGAGCGCGGCCGCCAGCTGCCCGTAGCGGACCGGCACCGTCGGCTCGGCGTCGGAGGAGGCGCGACGCAGCCGCAGGTCGATCGAGAGCACGATCCACCGGGGACTCGGCGCGCCGGTCTCCAGCATGGAGCGCTTGATCACGGAGTCGCGGTAGCCGAAGCGCAGGTCCGCGGGCGTCAGCTCGACGACGTCGCCCGCCTCCCGGTCCCACGCGCGCAGGGCGACGAGCACCTGCGAGACGTCCGCGCCGTACGCGCCGACGTTCTGCACGGGCGTCGCGCCGGCCGAGCCCGGGATGCCCGAGAGCGCCTCGATCCCGCCGAGCCCGTGCGCCACGGTCCATGCGACGGCGTCGTCCCACGGGTGGCCCGCCGCGATCCGCACGACGACGGCCTCCCCCTCGTGGTCCGCGGACCGGGCCCCGTCGCCGGCGGGCGGCGTCTCGCCCTCGCCGGGCAGCGGCCCGTCCAGCACGTGGATGCCCTCGAAGGCCAGCCGCACGACGGTGCCGGGGAAGCCGGCGTCCGCCATGAGGGTGTTGGAACCGCCGCCGAGGACGAACAGGGGCTCGCCCGCCGCGTCGGCGGCGCGCACGGCCTCGATCGCCTCGGCCTCGGTGCGCGCGGTGACCCACGCGCGCGCAGGCCCGCCGACGCGGGTGGTGGTGTGGTCCGCCAGCCGCTCGCTCACGCGCTCTCCCCCGCGGGGTCGGCCAGACGGACCACGGCCTGCGCCTTGGTCAGCACGCGCGGCTTCGCCGCGTCCGGGTTGGTGACGTTCAGGTCGATCCGCACGGTCCCGGCGGCCTCGTCCACGGCGCCGACCGTGCCGACGACCTCGAGCGTGGCGCCGGGGACGGGCGCGCCGTCGTCGTCCGTGCGCCCCGTGGTGTCCGCGACGGGCACCATGCCGGTGAAGCGGGTCTGGTAGTCGACGACGGCGCCCGGGTCGCCCGCCCAGTCCGAGACGAGCTGCACGGCCGCGCCCATGGTGAGCATCCCGTGGGCGATGACGCCGGGCAGGCCGACGTGCTCGGCGAACGACGGGGACCAGTGGATCGGGTTGCGGTCGCCGGAGGCACCCGCGTAGGCGACGAGGTCGGCGCGGGTGAACGTGACGGTGCGCGTGCCGACCACCTCGCCCCGGGCGAGGTCGGACAGGCGGGGGGCGGTGCTCATCAGGACTCCTCTCCCCGGACCAGCAGGGTGGACGTGACGGTGGAGACGGGCGCGCCGTCCAGATCCGCGATCTCGGTGACGGTGGTGACCATGCGGTTGCCGCCGAGGGACTTCACGGCCTCGACCCGCACGGTCGCCACGACCTCGTCCCCGGCCACCAGCGGGCGGTGGTGGACGAAGCGCTCGTCCGCGTGGACCACACGCGAGAAGTCGATCCCCAGCTCGGGATCGGCGACGACGGCGGCCTCGGCGCGCTGCGCGATGACGACGGCGAAGGTCGGGGGGGCGACCAGGTCGGCGTGTCCCAGGGCCCGGGCGGCCGCGACGTCGTGGTGCGCGGGATGCTGGGCCTGCACGGCCTCGGCGAAGCCGCGGACCGCCTCACGACCGACCTGGAAGGGGGGCGCGGGCGGATAGCTCCGCCCGGCGACGTCGGGGTTCACGCTCAACTCGGGCCTCCTGCGGGACGGTTCTCGACTGCCGTCCAGCCTAACGGCCGGGGCGCCGCTCCCCCTGCCGGCGGGCGGCCTGGCGGAAGCGCACGAGCTGAGCGGACAGGTGAACGGCGACGCCCGCGCCGAGCACGCCCAGGGCGGTCCCGGAGACGGCGAGGCGTCCGGTGGTGCCGCCGACGACCGCCAGCACGATGCCCACGAGGAACAGCGCGGAGCCGGTCAGCACGAGGGTCCGGTACAGCCGGGAGCCGTGCTCCCACGGGGAGACGAAGCCGCGGGGCGCGGCGGTGCCGCGGGTGGGCTGGTGGGCGGGGCGACGCGTGGACATGCCCGCCAGGCTACCGGGGCGACGGACGGGCCCCGGAACGCGAAAGGACCCGGCCCCTCCGAGGAGGTGACCGGGTCCGTCCGATTCCGTAGCGGCGGGGGGACTCGATCCCCCGACCTCACGATTATGAGTCGTGCGCTCTAACCAGCTGAGCTACGCCGCCACGACACGAGAACGCCCGCACTCACGGTTTTCACGCCGCGAGGGCGGGCTCTCATGTCAGAGCCCCGACCGGGAATCGATCCCGGGACCTCCATCTTACCAAGATGGCGCTCTACCACTGAGCTATCGGGGCAACGAGGTGAGACTCTACCAGGGCCCCGGGGCCGATGCAAAATCGGCCCCGGTCACGGCCTCCGGCGGGGTCGGCACCCCGGCGGAATCAGCGGCGGGCGCCCCGATCCGAGCGCTCCTGGGCGCCCCAGCGGGGCTTGCGGCCGCCGGGGCGTCCCCTGCGGTCGCCACGGAAGCTGCGGTCGTCCCGGTCCTTGCGGAAGCCGCCACGATCCTCGCGGGAGCCGCGGTCGTCCCGGTCCTTGCGGTACCCGCCGCGCTGGCCGCCGTCGCGGTCCCCGCGGAAGCCGCCGCGCTCGCCGCGCTCGCCGCGGTCCTTGCGGAAGCCGCCGCGGCGCTCACCGCGGTCCTCGCCGTCACGCTCGGCGCGGGTCGGGCGGCCGGTGTCCTTGCGCAGGCCGAGGCGACGGCCGTTGATCTCGGCGTTGGCCGCGGCCTCGAGCTGGGCCGAGGTCAGGTCTGCCGGCAGCTCGACGAGCGAGTGGTTGCCACGCAGGTCGATCGCGCCGATGGCCGAGGCGGGCAGGCCCACCTCGTTCGCCAGCGCGCCCACGATGTTGCCCGGCCGCACACGGTCCTGGTGGCCGACGGCGATCCAGTACGTCGCGTTGCCGGCCGCGGGCTCCCGGGCCGGGCCACGCGAGCCGCGGCCGTCGCTCGCGCCGCGCTCACGGCCGCCGTCGCGCCCACCCTCGCGACCGCCGTCGCGGTCCTTGCGGCCCCGGCCGCCGCCGGACGGGATCTCCTGTTCGCGGGCCAGCAGCGGGCGGCCGCCCTGGGCCATCATGCCCAGCGCGGCGGCCACACGCGCCGGCTCGACCTCGTGCTCGTCGACGTACGCGGCGACGATCTCACCGAACACCGCCAGCTCCTCCTCCGAGGCGCGCTCGAGGGTGCGGGTGATGCCGTCGGCGAAGCGGCGCTTGCGGGCCGCGTTGACGTCGGCGACGGAGGGCACGGCCATCTCCTCGACCTGCTGGCGGGTGGTCCGCTCGATCTGCTTGAGCAGGAAGCGCTCGCGCGGGGTCATGAAGAGCACGGCGTCGCCCTGCCGGCCGGCGCGGCCGGTGCGGCCGATGCGGTGCACGTAGGACTCCGCGTCCTGCGGAATGTCGTAGTTGACCACGAGCGAGATGCGCTCGACGTCGAGGCCGCGGGCGGCGACGTCGGTGGCCACGAGGATGTCCACGCGGCCGGCCTTCAGGTCCTCCACGGTCTTCTCGCGCTGCTTCTGGGCGACGTCGCCGGAGATGGCCACGGCCTTGAACCCGGCGCGCGTGAGCTTCTGGGCGAGCTCCTCGGTACCGGCACGGGTGCGCACGAAGGCGATGACGCCGTCGTGCTCCTCGGTCTCGAGGATCCGGCTCAGGGCCTCGAACTTCCACTGGTGACCCACCTGCAGGTAGCGCTGGCGGATCGTGGCGGACGTCGTCGACTGACGGGCGACGGCCACCTCCTCCGGGGCGTTCAGGTACTGGGCGGAGATGCGGCGGATGGCCGGGGGCATGGTGGCGGAGAACAGCGCGGTCTGCTTCGTGTCCGGGGTGGAGGCGAGGATGCGGTCCACCTCCTCCGCGAAGCCCATGCGCAGCATCTCGTCCGCCTCGTCCAGCACGAGGGTCTGCAGGTCGGAGAGGTCCAGCGAGCCGCGCTCGAGGTGGTCGATCACGCGGCCCGGCGTGCCGACGACGACCTGGGCGCCGCGGCGCAGCGCGGAGAGCTGGGGGCCGTAGGGCGAGCCGCCGTAGACGGCCAGCACGGACACGTCGCCGAGATGCTTGGCGTACGCGTCGAAGGCCTCGGCGAGCTGGAGCGCGAGCTCGCGCGTGGGGGCCAGGGCGAGGATCTGCGGGGCGTTGGCGCGCCCGTTGACGTCCGAGGCCTCCGCCAGGCGGGAGAGCGCCGGCAGCGCGAACGCGCCGGTCTTGCCGGTGCCGGTCTGGGCCAGGCCCACGACGTCGCGGCCCGCGAGCAGCAGGGGGATGGTCGCCTCCTGGATGGGCGAGGGCGCGGTGTAGCCCAGGTCCTCGACGGCGGCCAGGACGCGGGCATCCAGGCCGAGGTCCAGGAAGGTGGGGCCGGCCGGCTCGGCGGGAGCCTCGGGGGCGGCGGGCTCGGCGGCGTCGACCTGCGGGACGGTCCCGGTGGCCTCCTGCTCCGCCTCGGCGAGCTCGGGGGCGACCTCGGCGGTGGTCTGGGGATCGAGGATGTCGGACATGGGTCCTCCTGTGGGGATGCGCGGGCGCACGCCGGAGGACGTCGGTCGCGGGTCGACGTCGTGGGGCGCAGGGGCCAGCTGGGTCAGATGATTCCGTCCACCCGGCAGCCCCCGAGGGCCACGACGTTCGTGACCCGCACACACATCTGCACAGACATCTGCAGTCCGGCGTGGCACACGCGTCCACGCTCATTCATCACAGGGGGAGAGACCGGATCCGGTCCGCCCAGTCTACGCCACCGGATCCCGGGCCGGGCTGCGCCCTCGGACACCCCGGTCGCTCACCGGCCGGGGCGATAGGCTCGGCAGGTGCCCCAGAACAGCGAAGACCGCCCCCTCGCCCGCGGGCTCGGCCGGGCCGCCGGCCGCGCCGCCCAGTCCTTCCGGGAGAATCAGCGGGCCGACGACGCACGGCTGCGCGCCGAGCGCGCCCGCCTCACCGCCGAGGACGAGGAGCGCCTGGAACGGCGCCGCGCGGACCGCGAGCGCGACCTGGTCGCGCGGGACGCGGCCGAGTCCGACGCCGGCCTCGTCCACCCGCTCCTGAAGGTCGCGCGCCTCTACTGGCTCGCGGTCACCGTGGTGCTGATCGGCATCGCGGGCGCGTTCCTCTGGAACGGGGCCCGCGCACAGGACAGCGGCGAGCCCGTCATCGATCCGCTCACCGGCATGGAGTCGGTGGGCGTGCTGGGCGGCGCGACGGGGCAGTTCACGATGGGCACCGCCGTCGCCCTGCTGGCCGCGGCGTCCCTGTGGGGCTGGATCGGTCTGCTGCGCCGCCGTCGTTCGGCGATCGGGACCCTGACGTTCATCGCCGTCCTGCTGGCCGCCCCCGCGTTCCTGCGGGCCAACGGCCTGCTGATCATCCTCGCCGTCGTGATGCTCCTGGGCGCCGCGCTCGTCTGGCTGCCGCCCGTGCGCTCGCGCGTGCGGCGCTGAGCCCGCGCGTCCCGCCCCCGCCGCCGGGCGGCGGCGCCGCTCAGTCCTCCACGGGACGGGCGGAGGCGACGACGGGCCGGGCCGTGGCGAGGTCGTACTCCATGACCTGACGGCCGCCGATCCACACGCGCAGGGCCCGCTGCATGACATCGAGCGGGTCGCCGGACCAGAGCACCAGGTCGGCATCCTTGCCCACCTCGAGGGAGCCGATGCGGTCGTCCAGCCCCAGCACGCGCGCGGGATGCAGGGTGATGGCGCGCAGGGCGGTCTCCCGGTCCAGGCCCTCCTTCACCGACAGCGCCGCCTGGTAGACGAGGAAGTCGATGGGCACCACCGGGTGGTCGGTGATGATGCTGATCTCGACGCCGGCCCGCGCCAGACGGCCCGGGTTGCGCATCGAGCGGCCCCGCAGCTCCGGCTTGGACTTGGTGGTGAACAGCGGGCCGATCAGCACCGGCACGCCGCGGGCCGCGAGCTGGTCGGCCAGCGGGTGCGCCTCGGTGCCGTGGTCCAGGACGAGGTCGTAGCCGAACTCGTCGGCCAGGCGCAGGGCGGTGGCGACGTCGTCGGTGCGGTGGCAGTGCTGGCGCCAGGGGATCGTGCGCTCCAGGACGAGGGCGAGGGCGTCGAGGTGGGGGTCGCGGGTGAAGGGCTTGTCCTCGCGCTCGGCCTCCGCGCGGCGGGCCATGTAGCCCTGCGCCCGCAGGAACGCCTCGCGGATCACGAGGGCGGTGCCCAGCCGCGTGGACGGGGTGCGGCCCTTCTCCTTGTAGACGTTCTTGGGGTTCTCGCCGAGGGCGGACTTCACGCCCGAGGGACTGCGCAGCACCATCTCGTCCACGGTGCGTCCGTGGGTGTGCAGCGCCACCGCCTGGCCGCCGATCGGGTTGCCCGAGCCGGGGTTCACGTTCACGGTGGTCACCCCGCCGGCCAGGGCGTCCTTCCAGCCCGGCTCGTTCGGGTCGACGGCGTCGATCGCCCGCACCCCGGCCATCACCGGGTCCGTCATCTCGTTGACGTCCGCGGTCGCACCGACCTCGCCCTCGGCGTGCATGCCGAGGTGGACGTGGGCATCCACGAAGCCGGGCAGCAGCCAGCGCCCCTCGCAGTCCACCACCTCGGCGCCGTCGGGCGCCTCGACGTCGGGGCCGAGCGCGGTGATCCGGCCGTCCTCGACGAGCAGGGCGCCGTCGAACGGCTCGGCGGCGACGGGGACGACATGGGCGTTGACGAAGGCGGTGAGGGTCATGCCCGTCACACTACGCCGCCCCGTGCTCCCCACCCGTGCGCTAGACCTCTGGCGGACGTCGGCGGGTCAGAGGCTGCCCAGAGCCCGCTCCAGGTCCGCCACGAGGTCCTCGGCGTCCTCGATGCCCACCGACAGGCGCAGCAGGTCGTCCGGCACGGCCAGCTCGGTGCCGGCCACGGAGGCGTGGGTCATCTCCGCCGGGTAGTTCATCAGCGACTCGATGCCGCCCAGGGACTCGGCGAGCTGGAACAGGCGGGTCGACTCGGCCACGCGGCGGGCCGCCGCGGCGCCGCCGGACAGGCGCAGCGAGACCATGCCGCCGAAACCGCGCATCTGCCGCTGCGCGAGCTCATGGCCGGGGTGGTCCGGCAGCCCCGGGTAGAGCACCTGGGAGACCTCGGCGCGGCCGGTGAGCCACTCGGCGACCGCCTGGGCGTTGGCCTGGTGACGGTCCATGCGCACCCCGAGCGTCTTGAGGCCGCGCGTGGTCAGGTACGCGTCCATGGGCCCGTTCACGGCCCCCGCCGCGAACTGCTGGAACTTCACCTGCTCGGCGAGTGCGGCGTCCGGGATCACGAGCGCCCCGCCGATCACGTCCGAGTGGCCGCCGATGTACTTCGTGGTGGAGTGCACCACCACGTCCGCGCCGAGGGCGATCGGGGACTGCAGGTACGGCGTCGCGAAGGTGTTGTCCACCACGAGCAGGGCGCCGTGCGCGTGGGCCGCCTCGGCGACCGCGGCGACGTCGGAGATCTTCATCATCGGGTTCGACGGGGTCTCCAGCCACACCATGACCGGCCCCGCGGCGGCGGCGCGCTCGACGGCGGCGGCGACCTGCTCGGCGTCCCCCATGTCCACGACGACGTGCTCCACGCCCCACGGGGCGAGCACGCGGGAGATGAGGCGGTAGGAGCCGCCGTACACGTCGTTGCCGAGCACGATCGTCATGCCCGGCCGGCCCGCGCCCATGATCAGCGCGGTCTCCGCGGCCAGGCCGGAGGCGAACGTGAGGCCGGTGGCCCGGGGGGCGCCGGACTCGTCGACGCCGGCCTCGAGCGCGGCCAGCTGCTCCTGCAGCGCGTCCCGGGTGGGGTTGGTGCCGCGGCCGTAGTCGTAGCCGCGCCGCAGCTCGCCGACGGCCGTGGGCGCGTAGGTGCTCGAGAGGTGGATCGGCGGGACGACGGCGCCGAACACCTCGTCCAGGTGCTGGCCCGCGTGCACGGCGCGCGTGCCGAAGCCTCCCCCCTGGGGGTGGGCGGCGGCGTCTTCGGCGCCGGTGTCGGGGGTGGTGGCGTGCGGGTCCTCGTGGACGTTCTGCTCGGTCATCTCGGGAGCCTCCTCGGAGAGATCGGGTCGGGTGGGGCGGGCGCGGCCGGTGCGGCCGGCCTCAGGCGGTGACGTGGGCGAGGACGTCGTGCAGGGTGACGACGCCCTGGACGCGGCCGGCCTCGAGCACCAGCAGCACGGGGTCCTGGGCGAGGCGCCGGGCCACGGCGCGCAGCGGGGTGCGCGCCCCCAGGCAGGGCAGCACGGGGCCCATGACGTCGGCCACGGGGGTCTGCGCGGTGGCCCGCCCCTCAGCGAGGGCGTCCGCGAGCGCGGCGGAGGAGACGGTGCCGCGGACCTCGCCGATCCGCAGGTCGTGCCGGGGCTCGAGGATCACGGGCAGGGCGTCGACGCCGTACCGGTTCATGGTCGCCACGGCGTCCGCCACCGAGGTGGTCGGGGCCGCGGTGACGAGGGTGGGCACGGAGCCCGGGAACAGGTCGGCCTTCTCGGTCAGCAGCTCCCCCGCCGTCGCGGACCAGCGGTCGGCCTCGGCGGGGGCGCCCGCGCGGGTCGCCGGCTCGGCGTCGGCGTGCTCGAGCACCTCGACGGGCGTGCCGGCCCCGCCGGCGGCCCCCGTGGCGCCGTCGTCGTCCATCTGCGGGACCGCCGAGCGGGTGCGCCCGCGCGCCCACGCCGGCAGCACGGTCTCGCGGACGTCGTAGTCGAAGCCGCGCTCGTCCATCCACGGGTCGTTGAAGATCTTGGCGAGGTAGCCGCGGCCCGAGTCGGGCAGCACGATCACCATGACGTCCTCCGGGCCGAGCTCGCGGGCGGCGCGCAGGCCGGCGACGACGGCCAGACCGGAGGAGCCGCCCACGAGCAGGCCCTCCTCGGCGGCGAGGCGGCGGGTCATGGCCAGGGCCTCGGCGTCCTCGACGGCGATGACCTCGTCCGGGACCGCGGGGTCGTAGTTGTCCACCCACATGTCCTCGCCGACACCCTCGACGAAGTAGGGCCGGCCGGCGCCGCCGGAGTACACCGAGCCGCTGGGGTCCGCGCCGATCACGCGGACCGGACCGGACGGGCGGTCCGCCGAGACCTCCTTGAGGTAGCGGCCGGTGCCCGTGATGGTGCCGCCCGTGCCGGCGCCCATCACGACGTGGGTGACGCGGCCGGCCGTGTCCTCCCAGATCTCGGGGCCGGTGGTCTCGTAGTGGGAGGCCGGGGCGGCGGGGTTGAAGAACTGGTTGGGCTGATAGGCCCCGGGGATCTCCCGCACGAGGCGGTCGGCGACCCCGTAGTAGGACTCCTCGGACGTCGGGTCCACGGCGGTGGGCGTGACGACGAGCTCGGCGCCGTACGCGCTGAGCACGTCCCGCTTCTCCTGACCCACCTTGTCCGGGGTGACGAACACGGTGCGGTAGCCCTTGAGCTGCGAGACCAGGGCCAGCCCCACGCCCGTGTTGCCCGAGGTGGGCTCCACGACGGTGCCGCCCGGGCCGAGCAGGCCCTCGCGCTCGGCCTCCTCGATCATCTTCAGCGCGATGCGGTCCTTCACGGAGCCGCCGGGGTTCAGGTACTCGACCTTCACCAGGACGGTGGCCTCGATGCCCTCCGTCACGGAGTGCAGCTTCACGAGCGGGGTGTGCCCGATCAGCTCGAGGACGTTCTCGGCGTACTGCATGGGCTGCGCAGGGGTGGGCGCGGGGGTCTTTTCACTCACGCACCCCACGCTACGCCAGGGGCCGGACGCCGAAGGAGGGCTCCGGACACGCGGGGCAACGCCCGGCGTGCGCGCCGTCACGGCCGACGTCGTCCTGTCCGGGCCCGGGTGTACGGTGCGGGCATGACCGCCCCGGACGCCGAGCGCCGCGTGCGCGTGCCCGTCCCCGTGGACGTCGCGCTCACCCTGCGCCCCCTGCAGCGCGGTGCGGCCGACCCCACGGTCCGCGCCACACCGCAGGGCGTCTGGCTCACTCTGCGCTCCCCCGCCCCGGACGTGGCGTCGGGCGGCCCGGGCCGGCCGACGTCGTTGCTGGTCTCCGGCGTCCGGGAGGCCGCAGGGGGCGGCACCGCGGTGACGGCCCGCGCGTGGGGCGCGGGCGCGAGCGCCGCCGTCGCCGGCGTGGAACGCCTGCTCGGCCTGCACGACGACGGCTGGGACGCCTTCGACGCCCTGCTGCGGCCGGACTCCGGCGCGCCCGCGCTGCCGCCGCACGTGCGCGAGGCGCGGCGGATGCGGGCCGGGCTGCGGCTGCCAGCGGCGGGCGCGCTGTCCCGGCAGCTGCTCACCGCCGTGCTCGAGCAGAAGGTCACCCACGACCAGGCGCGGCACGGCTGGCGCACCCTCGTGCGGCTGGCCGCCCGGATCGACGACGACGGGCCCGCCCCCGGCCCGGTGCCGCCGGGGATGCTGCCGCCGCCGACCCCGGCCGCCGTCCTGCGGATCCCCTCGTGGGACTGGCATGCGCGGGCCTGGGTGCAGCCCTCCCAGTCGCGGACCATGCTGGAGGTCGCCCGGCGGGCCGCGAGCATCGACCGGCTCGGCGACGCGGTCGCCCCCGGGGACACGGCCGGGGTGGCCGCGCTGGCCCGGCGCCTGGAGTCGGTGCCCGGGATCGGGCCGTGGACCACGGCCGAGGCGCTGCAGCGCAGCCACGGGGCGGCGGACCTCGTCTCCGTGGGCGACTACCACCTGGCGCAGTACGTGGGGCAGGTCCTCACGGGACGCCGGACCGACGACGCCGGGATGCTCCGCCTGCTCGCGCCATGGGCCGGGCACCGGCAGCGGGTGGTGCGGATGATCGGGCTCTCCGGAGAGCGCAAGCAGGCGTTCGGGCCCAAGCTCGCCCCGGCCGACCACCGCGCCCACTGACGCGACGCCGGGCCGGCCGAGGCCGTGCCGGCGCGTCCGCGCGACCCCTCCGCTCCTGCACAGGCCGCTGCTCCCGGCGTGTCCTCCCCAGCCCCGGCCGGGTCCGGCCGGCCGCCCGCCCCGGGTTCCTAGCGTGGGCGATGCCGCTCCGACCGGTGCGGCGCCGCCGGGACCCTGATGAGTCCCCACCCGGGAGGAGACCGCCATGACCACCGCCTTCGAGCCCCGCCCGCACACCGCCGCCGCCCCGCGCGAACCCGACCCGCACGGCCCCGGCACGCCCGGCTCCCTGCGTCCGGGCGAGCGCGGCTCCGTGCTCATCGTGACCCGCCACCCCGACCCGGACGAGGCCATGCGGCACGCGATGGCCTGGATCACCGCCTTCGAGGAGGACTGCGGCCTCGTGCTGGACACGGACGAGACCGCGCTCTACGCCGTCGGCCGAGCGGGCGACCTGGGTGAAGCCCTGCGTCGCGGCCCCCTGGTCCACGAGGACGGCAGCCCCGCCGACACCTCCGCGTTCGTGGACGCGGTGCTCGCGGACGGCACGTGGCGCCTGCGCGACGCCGACCCGCGGGCGTGGTCGACCACGTACCGTGCCACGATCCTGGGCGCCGCCCCCGAGGCGGTCTGCACCATCTGGGACGTGTTCCCGCTGCCCGCCGCCTGAGGGTGACGGTCGTCGTCAGCCCGCACCCTGGGCGTGGGCCTGGGCCTGGGCCTGGACGACCTTCGCGCCCTCTTCGCGCAGCTCGACCTTGCGGACCTTGCCGGAGACGGTCATGGGGAAGGCGTCGAGCACGCGGACGTAGGCCGGGATCTTGAAGTGCGCGATCCGGCCCGTGGCGAACTCGCGGACGGCGTCCACGGTGAGCGGCTCGACGCCGTCCTTCATGATCACGCAGGCCATGAGCTGCTCGCCGTACTTCTCGTCCGGCACGCCCACCACCTGGACGTCCTGGATGTCCGGGTGGGTGTAGAGGAACTCCTCCACCTCGCGCGGGGAGATGTTCTCGCCGCCGCGGATCACGAGGTCCTTGATGCGGCCCTCGATGCGCACGGAGCCGTCCTCGTCCATGGAGGCGAGGTCGCCGGAGTGCATCCAGCCGTCGGCGTCCAGCACCTCGGCGGTCTTCTCGGGGGCGTCCCAGTAGCCGAGCATCACGGAGTAGCCGCGGGTGCACAGCTCGCCCGTGGCCCCGCGCGGGACGACCTCACCGGTGGCGGGGTCCACGATCTTCGTCTCCACGTGGGGCATGGTGCGGCCGACGGTCTGGGTGCGCACCTCCAGGGAGTCGTCGCGGCGGGTCATGGTGGACACGGGCGCGGTCTCCGTCATGCCGTAGCAGATGGCGACCTCGGACATGTGGAACCGGTCGATGACCTTCTTCATCACCTCGACGGGGCACGTGGAGCCGGCCATCACGCCGGTGCGCAGCGTCGTCAGGTCCAGCTCGTCCGCCTCGGGCCGGGCGAGCATGGCGATGAACATCGCCGGCACGCCGTACAGGCTCGTCGCGCCGGTGGCGGCCACGGCCCGCAGCGCCGAGACCGGCTCGAAGCTGCGCGCCGGGATGACGGCGAGCGAGCCATGGGAGACGGTGGCGATCACGCCGATCACCATGCCGAAGCAGTGGAAGAACGGCACCGGGATCACCACGGTGTCCTCCTCCGTGTAGCCCAGCAGCTCGCCGATGTGGAAGCCGTTGTTCAGCACGTTGCGATGCGTCAGCGTGACGCCCTTGGGGAAGCCGGTGGTGCCCGAGGTGTACTGCAGGTTCACGGGGTCCGCCGGCCGGGTGGCGGCCTCGCGCGCGGCCAGGTCCTCGTCCGAGACCCGCGCGGCCCCGGCCAGGAAGGCGGCCCACGTGCCCTCGGCCACGGGATCGGCGGCGTGCCGGCCGGCCACGTCACCGTCCTGCACGTGGGCGTAGGCGTCCTCGCCGCTCCCGGCCGGCAGCATGATCAGCTGCCGCAGGTGCGGCGCCGACTCACGGGTCACGGCCCGCGCGGTGGCGGGCGGGTCCATGCGTGCGTCCGCGCAGGCCACCACCAGCCCGCGCATGTCGCACTGCTCGACCACGTACGTCAGCTCGTGGGCGCGGTACGCCGGGTTGAGGTTCACGAGGATGACGCCGGCGCGTGCCGCGCCGTAGAGCAGCGAGACCCACTCGGCGACGTTGGGGCTCCACATCCCGATCCGGTCCCCCGCCTCGTAGCCCGCAGCCATGAGCGCCTTGGCCACCGTCACGGACTCCTCCCGCAGCTGCCCGTAGGTCCAGGTGCGTCCGGTGGCAGGGTCCCCGTCCGGTCCACACTCCAGGAGGGCAGCGCGGTCGGCGAACCGGCGGGCGGTGTCGTCGAGGTTCTGGGCCAGGGTCTGCTCGAGCAGCTCGACGTCGGTCGGTCCCTGGGTGAAGGACTCGGGGGCGGTGGACTCGGTCATCGGGCGCTCCTCGCGGACGGTCGGGCGACGCCGCACGGCGTCACGATGCACGGCCGTGCCGCCGCCGGACCGCGGAGGGCATCGGGTGTGACACGGACCACAGGCAGGCTACGTCGCCTGGCGGGAGGCCGCCACCTCCCGGGGCGGGGACGCGGGGTGTGCCACGGCCCCGGACGGCAGAAGACCCCGGGACCGTACGGTCCCGGGGTCTTCGTTCCGGTGGCAGATACTGGATTCGAACCAGTGAAGGCAGTGCCAGCTGATTTACAGTCAGCCCCCTTTGGCCGCTCGGGAAATCTGCCCTGCCACCCGGCGGCTGCCGGACGTCTCGAGGACGACCGCACCGGTCGGGCGAGAGTCCACTGTACAGCATCTCCGCGCCACGCCGCCAATCGGCCCGGGACCGCGTCCGTCGTCCCCGGTAGGCTGGCCCGCAGAGCGCTCCGCGCGGCCCCGCAGTGGCCGTCGACGACGGGCGCGCCCCGTCCGCAGACCCTGAAGGAGAGCACCCGTGGCCAGCGATTCCACGTTCGACGTCGTCAGCAAGGTGGACAGCCAGGAGGTGTCCAACGCCCTGAACCAGGCGCAGAAGGAGATCGCCCAGCGCTACGACTTCAAGGGCGTCGGCGCCGAGATCGACTTCTCCGGCGAGAAGATCCTCATGAAGGCCTCCTCCGAGGAGCGCGTCAAGGCCGTCAAGGACGTGTTCGAGTCCAAGCTCGTCAAGCGCGGCATCTCCCTCAAGTCCCTCGACGCCGGCGCCCCGTTCGCCTCCGGCAAGGAGTACCGCATCGAGGCGACCATGAAGGAGGGCATCGACCAGCCCACCGCGAAGAAGATCACCAAGCTGATCCGCGACGAGGGCCCCAAGTCCGTCAAGGCCCAGATCCAGGGGGACGAGCTGCGCGTGTCCTCCAAGTCCCGCGACGACCTGCAGTCGGTCATCGCGATGCTCAAGGACTTCGAGGACGCGGACCTGCAGTTCGTGAACTTCCGCTGATCCGCACGCCGTCTCCCCTCCGAGCCCACCAGGAGTCCCCATGCTGTACCTGATCGACCCTCGCGGGGCCGTGTGGTCCGCCGACACCACGATCGGCCGGGCGCGGGCCCGGGCCCGCGTGGACGGCCGCCCGGTCGACGACCTGAAGTTCACCAAGGCCGCCATGCTCCTGACCTTCGAGGACCATGTGGACCTCGCGCTGCGTCACGGCATCGCCGCCCCGCGCGGCCTCCTCCTCGACCACGGGTTCGTGGCCCAGGTGCTCGCCCCCGCGAACCTGAAGGCCCAGCGCGCCAACCAGGACGCGATCGCCGAGCAGCTCGCGGTGGTGGAGCGTCGCACGGAGGACGTCGGATCGCTGCGCTCCCACCGGCACGCGGCCGCCTACGAGGGCGCGGACCAGGATCTGGAGCGCCGCATCAAGAAGGCGGAGGAGGCGGCCCGCGAGACGCTCCAGGCGGCCCCGGACGAGGACCTCGTCCGCCACTGGACGCGCCTGGGCGGCGCGGTGCCGGCCACGCTCCAGGCCGACCGCGACCGCTGACCCGCCGGCCGCCGTCGTCGTGGTGGCTCCCGTGGACGGCGGCTCAGGCTGCCGCGAGCCAGACGTTTCGGCGGTTTCGCGGCCCGATCTGCAGCAGAATCATCTGGCTCACGGGCAGAAACGTCTGGCTCGGCGCTCCTCGGCGGTCGCGGGCTCGCAGCCTCCCGCCACGGAACCCCGCGCCCGCTCAGGGTGTGGGGTTCCGCGCGTCGTAGCGCAGGAAGCCGGGCTCCCACCGCATCAGCGCGGTCACGCCGAGCATGCACAGCACACCGCCGGCCAGCAGGGTCGGCCCCTCCCCCAGGCCCACGGAGGCGCCGCCGGTGAGCAGCTCGCCCAGGCGCGGCCCGCCCGCCGCCACGACGACGAACACGCCCTGCAGCCGGCCGCGCAGGTGGTCCGGGGTCGCGGACTGCAGGATCGAGCCGCGGAAGACGCCGGAGAGCGAGTCCGCGGCCCCGCCCACCGCCATGCACAGCGCGGCGAGGGCGAACGCGAGCGTGAGGCGGGGATCGCCGTCGGGCAGGGACTGCGCCCACCACACCACGCCGCCGAACGCGGCCACCGCCGCGCCCCACACGAGGATCGAGACGTACACGCCCCAGCCCTGCGCATGCAGGCGTGTGAACGGCGCGGAGAACAGCCCCGCGAGGAACGCGCCCGCCGCCATCGCGGCCAGCAGCACCCCGACGGCGGCCTCACCGCCGCCGAGCACCACGGCGCCGATGGCGGGCAGCAGGGCGCGCGGGAACGCCGTCGTCATGGCCACGATGTCCGCCAGGAAGGTCATCCGCAGGTTCGGTCGCGAGCCGAGGAAGCGCAGGCCCTCGACCACCGAGGCCAGGCCCCAGCGCGCCCCCGAGGCGGGCGCGGCCTCGCCCCGCTGCGGCGGCAGGGACGGCAGCCGCCACACGGCGTACAGGGCGGCGAGGAAGGTGACGACGTCGATCGAGTAGGTCCACGCGTAGCCGACCGCCGCCACGAGCACGCCGCCCAGCACGGGGCCGACCATCAGGGCCACGGAGAACGTCATCATGTTCAGCGCGTTCGCCGCCGGCACGAGCGGCAGGCCCACGAGCGCGGGGATGATCGCGCCGCGGGTGGGCTGGTTGATGCCGGACGCGCCGGAGTGCAGGGCCACGAGGGCGTACAGCACCGGCACCGACTCGAGCCCGGCCCAGGCCTGCGCGGCGATGCCGACCGTGGTCAGCCACATGACGGCCGACGAGGTCAGTGCGACGCGGCGGCGGTCGTGCCGGTCCGCGATCGCGCCGCCGTACAGGCCCGCGACCACGAGCGGCACGAGCGCGGCGAGGCCGAGCAGGCCCACCGCGAACGAGGAGCCGGTCAGGGCGAACACCTCGAGGGACACCGCCACGAGCGTGAGCTACGTGCCCACGTACGCGAGCGTGTTGCCGAGCCACAGCCGCCGGTAGGCGGGTGAGACCCGCAGCGGGGTGATGTCGACGAGGAGGCGGGCCACCCCGGAAGCCTAGCGCCGGGGCGGCCAGGGCCCGCCCCGGATCAGACGGTCGGGACGGAGGCCCCGTCGCGGGAGATGCGGGTCATCTCCTCCCGGTCCACGACCTTCACCCGCTCCCGCGCCACCGGACCGGCCTCCGTGGCCCGCGCACCCAGGGACTTCTCATGGTCATCCAGAGCATGCCAACCGGCCCACGTCGTGTACGGCACCTCACGGGACTCGAGCAGCTCGATCACCGACTCCTCGGAGGGCTCCTGGGCCGTCCACAGCCCCGGCTCGTCCTCGATCAGATGCTTGATCGTCTCCAGGGAGTCACCCTTGGTGTGCCCGATCA